>JBDZVK010000037.1:1364-4488 GCA_040255725.1 Actinomycetota bacterium | reverse complement strand
CGAACGCGCAGGCCGCGGCGACCCCGAGGATCGTGAGGCCCGGCCGGCGACTCCTGATGGCGAGGGGGACGACCACGATCGGGGCGATGAAGAAGCACACCCAAAGCGGGCCGAGCATCCAGGTGAACACCGTGAAGAGCCTCCCCGACCACAGACCGTCCAGCAGGGTCGGCAGCATGGGGCCGATGGATCCGGCGACCTGCACATGGCCCAGTTCGAAGTTCCCGACACCGAGCGATGCCACCGGGATCGGGCTTCCGAAGAGCACGACATTGCGGAAGTACCAGAACCCGCCGGTGGCGGCGGCAGCTCCTCCGAGCGGGAGCATTGCACGTCGCAGCATCGCCCGATCGTGTCGCCAGTGGACGATCAGAACGCCGACGAGCAGGGCCGCGGCCGGTCCGAGCATCGTCGACTTGACGCCGATCGCGAGCCCGGCTGCCGCGCCCACGATCACGAGCCGCCCGCGGATGGAGCCTTCCCCGGGTTCGGGCAGCGCACACGCGAGCGCCGCGGTCACCATGGCCAAGCCCATCATCTCGTTCATCGCCGTGGCCGCCATGAGCCCGGTCATCACCGGCGTCGCGAGCACGAGCAGGCCGCCGAGCGTCGCGAGATGCGGGCAGCCCTGCCGCCGTCCGAACACGTGGGCGGCGAGGAGAAACACGATGGCCCAGCCGACGTTCACCAGCGGTGAGAGGACATCGGACCCGGTCACCAGGATCGCCACGGCGTGCACGACCTCGGATCCGAACGGATAGGTCGCGACCGCGATGTCGGCACCGTAGAAACGCGTGTGGAGAAAGCTCCCGGACTGGACGAAGTCGGCTGCAGCCGGGAGGTGGTACCAGAGCGAGTCCCATTCGATGATGCCGTAGCGGTAGGCGGGAGGAAGCGCGCGGGACCAGCCGACGGCGACGGCTCCCATGCCGGCCGCGACGACCCAACGCAACCAGCCGGGCTCGAGAGATTGCCCGCCGCTCCGAGCGACCCCGGGATCCCCGGCGGCATCCTGTTCGTCGGTCGCGACCGGTGACCGGCCTCGTGTGAGGCCCGTCGAGACCACGGCCGTGACCGACAACGCGCCGGCCAAGGGCCAGGGGGCGAACCACCCGACCGTCCCCAGCGCCTCGGCGACGATCGTGACCCATGCGGTGACGAGGACGATGTCGGCGACGACCGCCTCGGGCCCCACCCAGCGTGGCACGAGTCGACGGCGGAGTCGCCGGACCTGAACGATCACGACCGCGCCGACCAGCGAGGCGACCAGGAGTCCGGCGAGCAGTCGGATGCGGGTCACCGGATGTGCCCTCGACCGTCGCGGCTCAACACACCGGATCGCACCTGGCCCCTGTCATGGTGCGGGCGACCGGGTCAGACGTTGAGCCCGACGACGAGCTTGGCCTCGTTCGGCGGCGCGAACGTCCGCAGGTGGCGGCTCGCCCCTCCGACCAGCGCCTGCTGGTACGCGAGCTTGCGGATCAGGTACGAGTGCTGTTCTTTGGGGTCGAGGTAGAGGTTGAACAACTTGCCGTAGGGGAACTTGTGGAACACCCCGCTGAAGCCGCCGGTTCCCTGCACGTCACCCTGGGACACCACGTCGTCGCCGACCGCGTTCAGCATGAACTTGTACTCGCCGCATCGCAGCGCCGAGAACGACTGGCCGAGCCAGTAGTAGTGGTACTTGCGGTTGGAGCGTCCGTCGGGCGCGAGCAGGAACGACGACTGGTCGATCCCGTCGATGAAGCGGTCGGTGGGCACCGCGTCCGCGGCCCCGGCGAGCCCGAGCACCGTGGGCAGGATGTCGTTGAAGTCGAAGATCCCGTCGTCGATGCGGTCCGCGTCGATCATGTGCGGCCAGGCGACGACGAAGGGTACGCGCACGCCGCCTTCCCAGGTGGAGCCTTTCGCGCACCGGAACGGCGTGTAGGCGGCGTCGGGCCAGGTCTCCATCTCGGGACCGTTGTCGGAGGTGACGATGACGATCGTGTCGTCGATTTGTCCGGTCTCTTCCAGCACGGCCACCAGGCGCCCCACGATGTCGTCGAGCTCGATGATCGTGTCCTTGTAGGGATGCTTGGCCGGTGACGAACCGAGGTAGTCCTCGTGCGGGTAGTTGTCGAAGTGGGCCCCGCGGGTGTTGTGGTACAGGAACCAGGGCTTGTCGTCGTCGGCCATGCGACGCAGGAAGTCCTCGGAGTAGTCGCACCACCGCCTGTCGAGTTCGGAGAGCACCGGGATGGTGACCTCGGCGACCGGTTCGGTCTCGCCACCCCTCACGGCGTGCACGAACGACTTGTCGAAGGGCTGGTTCTCGATCCAGTCGGTGCGGGCCCGTGAGTAGACGATCTCGGGGAAGAAGTACGGGTCGCGCCACTCGGTGTACATGTCCGACACCGACAGGAACCCGTAGAAGTCGTCGAAGCCCACGTGCTGGGGCTGGGAGTGGCGGTTCTCGCCCAGGTGCCACTTGCCCACACACTGGGTCACGTACCCCTGCTCGGAGAGCAACTGTGCGAGGGTGGTCTCGCCGTCGAGGCCACCGGGTTCGCCGTACATCGGCGGCCGCTGCAGTCCGTGGCGCATCGGCAGGCGACCGGTCAGCAGGGTCGCCCGCGACGGGGTGCACGAGGGTTCGGAGTAGGCCGAGGTGAGCAGCAGACCGCGCCGGGCAAGGGCGTCGATGTTGGGGGTCGCGGCGCCGACGGCCACCCCGCCGCCGTAACAGCCGAAGTCGCCCCAGCCGACGTCGTCCATGAGGACGACGAGCACGTTCGGTGCCTTGGCGCCGTGACGGTTGGTGAAGCCGGCCAGTTTCGCCGCGGCGGCCGTGACGTCGTCGTCGTGGACGAACGCCCGCTCACGGCGCTCGCCGACGCTGGTGGTCTCCGAAGCGATCGGATCGAACTCGGTCATGTGGTGGTCCCCTTGTGGTGCGTGGGGCGATCCTATGACGCCGACCGACCAGCAAGGCTGCGCAGTCCGCCAGGCGGAGCAGCGCAACCGACGACACCCGGATGGCGAAGCCCGAACGAGCAGGCCCCCCGGCCCGCCCGAGCTCGAAAGCAAACCAGCAAGGCTGCGCAGTCCGCCAGGCGGAGCAGCGCAACCGACGACACCCGGA
>JBDZVK010000037.1:0-1264 GCA_040255725.1 Actinomycetota bacterium | reverse complement strand
TGGCGAAGCCCGAGCGAGCAGGGCCGCAGGCCCGCCCGAGCTCGAAAGCAGTACAGCAATCAGTGCAGGAAGTGGCGTTCTCCGGTGAAGACCATCGCCAGGCCAAGCTCGTCGGCCTTCGCGATGTTCTCGTCGTCACGCATGGCCCCGCCGGGCTGGATCACCACGGCTGCTCCTGCCTGGGCGGCGGCCTCGATGCCGTCGGCGAACGGGTAGAACGCATCCGAGGCACAGGCGCCGCCCACGGCCCGGCCGTCGGCCTTGGTCGCCGCGAGCAGGCCCGACTCGACCCGGTTCTGCTGCCCGGCGCCGATGCCCCAGGCGGTGCGGTCCTTCACCAGCACGATCGCGTTCGACTTCACCCAGCCGACCAACCGCCAGGCCAGTTCGGCGTCGGCCCATTCGGCGTCGGTGGGCACCCGACGGGTCACCACCCGCCAGTCGTCGCGCCCGTTCACGAAGGAGTGCGCGTCCTGCAGCAGGTAGCCGCCACCGATCTGGCGCAGCTCGAGGGGTTCGGCGGTGGGCGCGGGCGCGGCGAGGATGCGGGTGTTCTTCCGGCGGCCGATCAGCGCGTCGACCACGCCGTCGTCGTAGCCCGGGGCGATGACCACGTCGGCCTGCGCGGCGGCCACCATGTTCTCGACGGTGGCCGTGTCGACGGGGCGGTTGAAGGCGACGATGCCCCCGAACGCGGAGCGACTGTCGCATTCGTACGCACGCTGGTAGACGTCGGCCAGCTCGCCACCGACCGCCACTCCACACGGGTTGGCGTGCTTGACCACCACCACGGCCGGCTCGTCGCCGAGGTCGTGCACGCAACGCCAGGCGGCGTCGGCGTCGAACAGGTTGAGGTAGCTCAGCGCCAGCCCGGAGTACTGGATGATGTCGTCCATCCAGTTGGTGGTGCCCATCCGCCGGTAGCGGGCGCCGCGCTGGTGCGGGTTCTCGCCGTAACGACTGGTGTCGACCTTCTCGAGCGCCAGATGGTACGTGTCGGGCAACTCGTCGCCCCCGTCTGAGACGTCGAAGTACTCCACGATGGCCGCGTCGTACGCGGCGGTGGTCGCGAACGCCTTGCGGGCGAGGGAAGTTCGCAACTCGTCCGAGATCCCACCGCCACGTACGGCGTCGAGCACACCGGCGTAGTCGTCGGGGTCGACGACCACCGCGACGTGCGCGTGGTTCTTCGCCGCGGCGCGGATCATGGCCGGACCGCCGATGTCGACCAGGTCCATCGCCCCGGCCGATCCGCCGTGGGTGA
>JBDZVK010000036.1:0-14676 GCA_040255725.1 Actinomycetota bacterium | reverse complement strand
GCAGCGTGTCGATGGCGAGTCCGCTGTCGGTCCGGGCGGCGTCGACCAGGTCGGCTCCCCGGTGGGCGACGCCCTCGAGCACGGCCCGTACGAGTTCGGCGCGACCGGTGCCGCGCGTGACTCCCAGCAGGGTCCCGCGGGCGCCGTAGTCCCACCAGGGCGTGCCGAGGCCGAGCAGTGCGGGCACGAACACGACGCCGTCGGTGGTGGTACACGAGGCGGCGAGGGCGTCGGACGCCGCTGCCGTCTCGATCACGCCGAGGTCGTCGCGCAGCCACTCGACGTTCGTACCCGCGGCGAGCATGATCGCCTCGAGACCCCAGGTGAGCGCCCCACCGTTCGAACGGGCGACGATCGGGAAGCAGCCGCCGGTCCCCCGCACGGCGAAGCCGGGCCGGTCGTCGCCGCCGCACACGTCGAGCATGCCGCCGGTGCCGAAGGTGATCTTGGTGTCGCCCCGCGCCACGCAACCCTGGCCGATGAGGGACGCCTGCTGGTCGCCGGCGATGCCGGCGAGCACCGGCGCTCCCTCGAGTGATCCGAGCGGGCCGACCTCGCCGATCGAGTCGACGACGTCGGGCAGCATCGACGCCGGGATCCTCAACGCGTGGAGCACGCGCGGATCCCAGGCCGTCCCGTCGCCGGACCGTAGGCCGCTGAGCCCCGCGTTCGTCGGGTCGGTGACGTGCAGCCGGCCACCCGAAAGCGTCCAGGCGACCCAGGTGTCGACGGTGCCGAAGCACAGGTCGCGGTTTCGTTCCGGATCGGCCTGGTCCAGCAACCAGGCGATCTTGGTGGCGGACTGATTGGGCGCCAGGGTGATGTCCTGGGCCTTCAGCGCGAGGCATTCACCCACGGTGCGCAGATCCTGCCATCCCAGCCCGGGACCGATCGGTTCGCCGGTGGCGCGGTCCCACACGATCGTCGAGGCCCGCTGGTTGGCGATGCCCACCGCCCGCACCGTTCCTCCCTCGGCGAGCGCGGCCGTGGCGACGCTGCGGACCGCGTCCGCCATCGCGGTCGCGTCGAACTCGACCAGCCCGGGAGCGGGCGAGTCGGGCAGCACGGTGTGCTGGTGGACGCACGACACGGTGCCCTCCGCGTCGACGATCGCGGCCCGGACGCTGGAGGTGCCGACGTCGACGACGAGGACGCTCACCGGGCCGCTCCGGGCCAGGCCGGTTCCCCGAACGCGGAACCCAGGCCGAGTTTGCCCGGGTTGAGGATCCCGTTGGGGTCGAGCGCGGCCTTGATCGACGCGAACACGTCGAGCCCTGCGCCCAGGGCGTCGCGCACGAACCGGGCCCGGTTGATGCCCACCCCGTGGTGGTGGCTGAGCGCCCCCCCGGCGCCGAGCACGGCGCGGGTGCCGGCGTCCCAGGCGGCGACGTAGTAGGCGTCGCGGGCCTCGGCCTCGACCTGCGCGGCGAACGTGAAGTACAGGCACGCCCCGTCGGTGTACGCGTGCGACTGGTGGCAGCTCACGACGAGGGTGCCGTCGATGCCGCCGATCGCCTCGGTGGCCGCGGTGTGGATCTCCTCGAGGCGAGCCCAGGGGCCGGCGACCTCCATCGTGTCGACGACGTAGCCCTTGGTGATCAACGCCTCCAACGCGGCGACGTCGTTGCGGTGGGTGACCCACGCACCGACGATCGCGTCGCCGTCGTCGAGTCGGTCACCGTCGCGGCCACATTCGTCGTCGACCACGGCCATCGCGGCGTCGACGACCGTCGGGTCGCCTTCGTCGAGGACGATCACCAGATGGCGCCCCTCGACCCCGAAGCGGACGGCCTCGGTGATGTCGTGCAGGCGCAGCACCGCAGGCGTGGCGCCGCGTTGGATCGCCCGGCGGCACGCGTCGAGCGCGACGGCGAAGTCGTCGAACGCGTACGCGGCGCGCCGTTCGGTCGTCGGGGCGGGGTGGAGCCGGAGCCGGGCGCCGGTGATGATCCCGAGGGTGCCCTCGGATCCCACGAAGAGCTGGTTCAGGTCGGGCCCGACGGCCTGGCGGGGCTGGTCGCCGGTGTGGATCGCGGTGCCGTCCGCGAGCACGACGTCGAGTCCGACGACGATGTCCTCGATCTTGCCGTAACGGGTCGAGTACTGACCGGCGCCCCGACAGGCGAGCCACCCGCCGACGGTGGCCAGGGTCATCGACTGGGGCCAGTGGCCGACGGTGACGCCGTGCTCGGCGCGCAGCACGTCTTCGAGCGCATCGCCGAAGGTGCCGGGCGCCACGTCGAGGATCATCGAGGTGGCGTCGACGTCGACGATGCCCGACATGGCGGTCGTGTCGAGGATCACGCCGCCGCACACCGGCACGGCCGATCCGCACACACCGCTGCGGCCACCCGATGCGGTGACCGGGACTCGGGCTTCGTTGCAGACCCGGAGCACCGCGGCGACCTCGTCGGCGTCGTGCGGGGTGACCACCGCGGCGCCGAGAGCGGCGACCTCTCCGTCGGTCGCCCAGATCATCGCCTGGGGCCACCAGTCCCGACTGTGCTCCGCGCGCCTCGCCGCGTCGGTGTCGACGAGGGCACCGGTCTCGGCGAGCCGGGCGACGAGCGTGTCGTCGAGGTCGGCCACCGCCCCTGGCACGGGGGCGAAGTGTGCGGTGGCCTCGGCGGGGTCGCCGGCGAGTGCGATCGCCGGCGTGGCGGTGCCGGGGGGTGGATCGGCGGTCATGGAATCCGCACGCTACCGGTTGTGGGGAGGGGCTTCGTGCCCGACTGCGGCCAGGTCGGCCGTCGGGCCGGTGACCGGTAGCCCGGGGGCTCGGCGCTCGGCCTCGATCAGGGCACGGTACGCCTCGACCTGCGCGGCCCGGGCGTCGGCGTCGAGACCGAGTTCTTCGCCGATGAGGGCGGCGACGTCGTCGGCGGCGGCAAGCGACGCGTCCCGGGCCAACAGCCGCGCGCGGGTTCGGCGCGACAGCACGTCGTCGACGGTGCGGGCCATCTCGTAGCGGGCGGCGAAGACGGCCTCGGCCCGCAGGTACGGCAGTCCCGGCACGAGCGGCCGACCGAGTGCGGGATCCGACGCCACCATCGCCTCGACGATGGCGGCGTCGGCGCCGTAGCGGCCGACGAGATGCTCGACGGTGCCACGCGACGATCCGGCACGCGATGCGCTCTCCAGCACGTCGTCGGCCCCGTCCGCGCCGTGCAGACGCAGATGCCTGGTGGGGCTCCGCGGAACCTTGCGACCGTCCAGTGCCTCGGCGACGGTGTCGATCGTGTCGACGGCCATCTGGCGGTAGGTCGTCAGCTTGCCACCGGTGATCGTCACGACCCCCGACTCGGAGACGGTCACCTGATGGCGCCGTGACAGGTCCTTGGTGGCCCGCTTCTTGCGCCGACTGAGAGACGTCACGCCTTTCGGCCCCGACGTCGCCTTCACCAGCGGGCGCAGGCCCGCCCAGGAGCCGAGCACGTCGGTGGGGCGCAGGTCGCTGGTCAACGCGGCGTTCGCGGCGTCGAGCAGGTAGGCGACGTCCTCGGGGGTGCACTGGGGGTCGTCGAGGGGACCGTCGTAATCGGTGTCGGTCGTGCCGAGGTAGGTGAGGCTCGGCAGCCCGTCCTCCCGGTCGGTGTCGTACCAGGGCACCACGAAGATCGAGCGGCCCCCGCCCGCGGGCAGCACCGCGGCGATGTCGTTGCGGACCTTGTCCCAGGGCACGGCGATGTGGACGCCTTTGGCGGGTCGGATCGAGTCGGGGTGGGTGCCTTCGTCGAGCGCCCGCACGTCGTCGGCCCACACGCCGGTGGCGTTGACCACGGCCCGCGCGCGGATCGCGAACCGACGACCGTCAGCGGTCGCCTCGACCGCGCGAACCCGACCGTCGGTGTCGTGGATCACCCCCTGCATCGCCACCCCGTTGGCCACGAACGCCCCGTGGTCGACCGCGGCGGTGCGGGCCAGGGTCAGGGTGAGCCGGGCGTCGTCGGTGCGGGCGTCGTAGTAGAGGTACGCCGAGTTCATGCGGTCGGGTTCGACCGTCGGGAAGTGCCGGATCGCCTCGTCGGCGTCGAGGCGCTTGTGGAGCCTGCCGATGCGGGCGCCGCCGGTGAGGTCGTAGGCCCACATCGCGCTGCCGAGCAGCCGGGCGAGCTTGCGCGGCACGGGTGAACCACGGCCGGTCAGCACCGGCAGAAGGAACGGCAGGATCTCGACCAGATGCGGCGCATTCCTCATGAGGATCTGCCGCTCGCGCAGCGCCTCGTAGACGAGCCGCACGTCACCCTGCTGGAGGTACCGCAGGCCGCCGTGGACCATCTTGGAGGATTTCGACGAGGTCCCCGAGGCGAAGTCGTCCTTTTCGATGAGGCCGACCTTCAGCCCGCGCGCAGCCGCGTCGAGCGCGCAGCCGCACCCGGTCACGCCTCCACCGACGACCAGCACGTCGAGGGTCTCGTCCTCCATCCGGGCGATTGCCGAGGTGCGGTCGAACCAGCCGCGCCGCCTCATCACCGGGCTCCGGCAGCGGTCGCGGAGCGACGGGTTTCGGTGGGCGGTATGGGATCGGACATCACCCGGCATCGTAGGGGGACGGGACCCTCGGCGGGCAGATGACCGGCCCGGCACGGCCCCAGTGGAGGGTGGGCTGGACAAAAGTCACATCCATCCGCGAGAGTGGCACGTTCTGTTCCGCTCCGCGCGGCGTCTCGCCGTGGTGCCGAGCGGACCCATCATCCGTACCCACGATCGACCGAGGAACATGAGACCCTCGAACCGACAAGCGACCGACACCGCCTCGAGACAGCCGGCCTGGCATTCCCAGGCCGCATGCCGAGGCCTCGATGCAGCGGTCTTCTATCCGGCCGACGACGATCTCGACGCGATCGAGGTCGCCAAGGCGGTGTGCGCGCAGTGCCCGGTCAACGGCCCGTGCCTGGAGTACGCGCTCGAGGTCCGCGAGAAGAACGGGGTATGGGGCGGTTGCACCGAACGCGACCGCCGCCGCATCATCCGGCAGCGTCGCCGCAGCGCCTGATGCCGATCGTCGGGGACCGCTCGATCCACGGCGGCAGCTGAGAGCGTCGTCCCCATGACCGACGTGGCGGTGCGCGACCGCCTCGGCCGTCGCTGGTTCGAGTTGTCGCTCGGGGTCGTCGGCCTCGTCGCGTTCGCGGTCCCGGCCTACTACACCTACAGCGTTCGGGCGCATCAACGCTTCTGGGGCGATCCGAGGTTCTTCTACTACTGGCCCGCCACGCAGGTCGCCCAGGGGCGCGGCTTTCTCGACGTGCTGACGATCCAGTACGGCCAACCCGTCCCGTCGGCATCGCATCCGCCGGGCTTCATCACGCTGCTGGCCGGGTTCTACGAGCTGGGGTTCCACTCGCCGCAGTCGATGCGCTACCTACTGTGCATCATGAGCGCCGCGACGGTGGTGCTCGTGGGTGCGCTGATCGCGCAGCTGATCTCGCAGCGGGCCGGGCTGATCGCGGCGTCGATCGCGGCGATCTACCCGAACATCTGGATCAGCTCGACGTTGCTGATGTCCGAGACGCTGATGCTGTTCGGGGTGATGCTCGGGCTGTACGGGTTCTACGCGTTCACCCGAAAGCCGCGTTGGTCCTCGGCGGTCGTGGCCTCGGTCGGTCTGACCCTCGCCGCGTCGGCACGGCCCGAGATGCTGGTGCTGTTCGCGGTGGTGCTCGTGCCGCTGATCTGGTCGCGCCGTCGTGCGCTCACCACCGCCGTGCGCATCGAGTTGCTGGTGCTGGTCGCGGTCGTCCCCCTTGTGGTGTTCGCTCCCTGGTTCGTCTACAACCTGAACCGGTTCGACCGTCCGGTGCTGGTCTCGACGGGGTTCGGTCAGACGATGCTCACCGGCGCCTGCGACTCGGTGTTCTACGGCGAGCGCATCGGCTACTGGTCGGTGAGTTGCACGGCCGACTCCAACCCTCCCCGTCCCGCCGCGGGTGAGGTGCCCGACCAGTCGGTGCTCGACGAGTACTACCGGAAGCGGGCGCTGCGGTACTACTCCCACCACAAGAGCCAGGTTCCCCTGGTCGTGGCCGCGCGCATCGGTCGCATGTTCGGCGTGTACAAGACGAAACAACAGAACTTCGCAGACCGCTACGTCGACATGCGGGGTTCCTACGAGCTGGTCCGCGCGTCGCAGTTCTCGTTCTGGCTGTTGGGGTTGCTGAGCATCCCGGGTCTGGTGCTGTGGCGGCGCCGCAAGATCGCCGTCTACCCGCTGGTCGCCATCGCCGCGATCGCCGTGGTCGTCGAGGCGTTGACCTTCGGCAACACCCGGTACCGGGTCGGCATCGACCTGTGCGCGGTGCTCCTGGCCGCCACGACCATCGATTGGGCGATCGGGCGACTGCGGCGACGCTTCGCCGCCCGCGGCCCGGACCCGTCCGCCCACGGTGACGGTGCCGCGGCGCAGGCGGGGCACCGGTAGATTCGGCTGCCATGGCAGACACGGCATTCGACTCGTCCGGGGGCTGGCCCGGGGTCCTGGCGGTGCTCACCTCGGGCGGCGACCTGGCCGGTTCGGTCGCCGAGGCGGCCATGGCCGAGATCCTCGCCGGCGACGCGACCCCGGCCCAGATCGCCGCGTTCATGGTGGCGCTGCGCATGAAGGGCGAGACCGTCTCGGAGCTGGGTGGTCTCGTCGACGCGATGCTCGGCGTGGCGGCGACCGTGCCGCTCGACGACCCGGAGCAGACCATGGACGTGGTCGGTACCGGCGGCGACCGTGCCCACACGATCAACGTGTCGACCATCACCGCGTTCGTGGTCGCGGGGGCCGGCGCCGAGGTGTGCAAACACGGCAACCGCGCCGCGTCGTCGTCGTGTGGCGCCGCGGACGTCCTCGAAGCGCTCGGGGTCGCGATCGACCTCGACCCCGACGGCGTCGCCCGTTGTGTCGCCGAGGCCGGGATGGGTTTCTGCTTCGCCCCGCGCTTCCATCCCGCGTTCCGTCACGCCGGCCCACCGCGTCGTGAGCTGGGCATCGCGACGTCGTTCAACGTGCTCGGGCCCATGACCAATCCGGGGAGGGTCCGTCGGCATCTGATCGGCCTCGCCGACGTGTCGATGGCCGAACGGATGCTCGGGGTGCTTGCCGCCCGCGGGAGCCACCGGGCGATGGTCGTCCACGGCGACGACGGTCTGGACGAGGTCACCACGACCACGACCACGACGGTCACCGAGCTCCGTGACGGCACGGTCAGCACCTGGACGCTCGACCCGGCCGAGTTCGGTATCGCGCCCGCGGCGCCCGACGACCTGCGCGGCGCCGACGCCGGAGTGAACGCGGCGGCGGCCCGGGCGGTGCTCGGCGGCGAGCGGGGGCATCACCGCGACATCGTGGCGATCAACGCAGCCGTCGCGCTCGTCGTTGCCGATCTCGCCGACACCGTCGCCGACGGTTACGCGTTGGCCGGCGAGGTCCTCGACGACGGTCGGGCGGCCGGTGTGCTCGACCGGCTGGTCACCGTGTCGAACGAGGCCGCCGCCGGTTGACCCCGGTTGGGTCGGACCCGGGCGGTCAGTCGGCGCCGAGACTGAACATCGCCTCGAGGTCGTGGCGCGAGTACGCCCGGTAGGCGACCATCGAGCGGGTCGAGATGATCCCGTCCAGTCCGGCGATGTGGCCGGTCACGACCTCGGCGAGCTGGTCGTGTTCGGGCACCCGGACGATCGCGACGATGTCGACGTCACCGGCCACCGAGTAGACCTCGGCGACCCCGGCGACGTCCGCGAGCTCCGATGCCAGCGCGGCGATGCGGTCGGGACGGGCCGAGACGAGGACGAATGCCGAGATCACGACGGCGAATCTAGCGCCGTCGTCTCGATCGCGGCCGGGGACGCGGCCTCACCCGAGGCGTCGATGACCCGGGTCGCGTCCTCGGCCCGGGCGGTCTCGAGTTGCTCCAGTCGGGTGGCGATTGCACCGATCGGGTCCGCGGCGATGGTCGACGACGGGTCGGTGGCCTCGCGTTCGACGACCGCCGCGACCCGGTCGACGAGTCCGTCGATCCGATCGGCGTCGGCCCGGACGCGCTTGACGACCGCCATCTGGGCGTCGTAGTCGAGCGCGCGCGATCCGACGAGGCGTTCGTCGAGGTTGACCACCTCGTACTCGAGGTCGAGCGCGAGCCGCTGGGAGGGGGTGTTGCCCCGACGTCGCCGATGCCGGAGTCCGCCGCGGGCCGCGGCACGGGCCCGCGCCGCGAGCCGACGGAGGCGCCGGTGCAGGCGGGCGTCCGCGGTGAAGTTGACGAGCCACAACACCGGTGCGGTGGTCGCCTGATCGGGGCTGACCCGTAGACGGCGACGGAGCCGTCCGACGACGAGCGCGACCACGCCGATGACGAGCATCGACTCGATGAAGACCCGGCTGTAGAGGAAGGTGAACGCCTCACGCACGGAATGAACGCTACTGGTCGGGCCGTCGGTGATCAGGCCGTCGGTGGTCGGGTCGTCGGTGATCAGGCCGTCGGTCGACGACGAACCGGTCGATCGCACCGGTCGGCTCCGCGAGGGTGCCGTCCACGGCGACCACCCGCCACGCCGACCGGGCGCGCTCCAGTTCGGTGATGATGCACAGCCGCTCGTAGGCCTCTTCCCGGGGCACCGGGCCCGGTGGCGCCGCTCCGACCGGAACCGGCGTGGAGCCCGAAGTGGGAGGCGGCCGCCCGCCTGCCGGCCAGGATCGTCCCAACAGGCCGTGGACGAGCTCGGCGCCGGAACCGTCCGCGTGTTCGAGCACGACCCGCGCCGGGGCGCGCCAGGTCTCCAGGCGGCGCCGCCGGCGGATCGCCTCGGCCAGGGTGGCGGCGCGGTCGCGCACCTCGGCGGCCTGTTCGAATCGTTGCTGGTCGGCCAGCTCGACCAGGCGCCGCCGCAACGGGCCCAGCAGCACGTCGGGTTCGACGGTGAACCCCCGCTCGATCACGTCGCACAGGCGTGCGTAGTCACCCGGTGCGATCTCGCCGGCGCACGGACAGCACGCCACCCCCAGCTGCGCCGGCGCACACGGCGTCGGGCGTGGAGCGCCGATGCCGTCGAGGTCGAGCTGGCCGAAGGTCGCCGGCGACACCCTGGCGCTGCAGCGGCGCAACGGTACGACCGTCGTGACGGCGTCGATCACCCGGTGCGCCGCCCCTGACGACGCCAACGGGCCGAGGAACGTCGCGCCCGTCGGAGGCGGGGTGCGGGTCACCCGGAGGCGGGGAAAGGCCTCGTCGGTGAGCTCCACGTAGGCCATCGCCCGCCACCGGGTGGCCTGGGAGTTGAAGCGGGGGAGATGCTCGGCGATCAGCTGCACCTCACGCACCGCCGCCGCGAGCGGGTGCACGCTCACCTCGTGCTCGATCGTCCGGGTCGACCGCAGCAGCTCGGCGACCTTGCGACGATCGTCGGTCGAGAAGTACGACCGGACCCGACTCTTAAGATCGGTGGCCTTGCCCACGTAGAGCACGTTGTCGGACCGGTCCTTGAACACGTACACACCGGGGGCGTGGGGGAGGTCGTCGGTCAGGCGCAACTTGGCGGCCTGGGGGTGCCCGGCCAGTCGGGGCAGCACCAGGAGGTCCTCGAGTCCGAGCACCCCGAACGTGCCGGCGCGTTCGAGCAGCGCCATGAACAGATCCGTCGTGGCCAACGCGTCGTCGAGCGCGCGGTGGCTGGGCCGATGATCCAGACGCAGGCACGTCGCCAGGGTCCCCAGCTTGCAGTTGGGGACCTCGTCGCGGATGAGCCGCCGGGCCAACGCCAGCGTGCACACCGAGCGGTTCGCCAAGCGCGGCCGACCGGCACGTTCGAACTCGGCAGCGAGAAACGTGAGGTCGTAGCGGATGTTGTGGCCGACGATCACGGCGTCACCGACGAACGCCGCGAGTTCGTCGACGAGTGTCCGGAACGGTGGCGCATCGGCGACCATGTCGGCACGGATCCCGGTCAGTGCGGTGATCTCCGCCGGGATCGGCATCCCCGGGTCGACGAGCGTCGAGAACGTGCCCTCGCACGCGCCGCCGCGTACCCGCACCGCGCCGATCTCGGTGATCGCCCCGTCGGCGGCCGAACCCCCGGTCGTCTCCACGTCGATCACGCAGAACGGCGTGTCGTGGATCGGCCGACCGAGGTCTTCCAGGCTTCGTTGGGCGTCGTCGGTGAGCACTTGCATGCGGTCCGACAGCGTAGTCCGAACGTGCGTTCGCATCGAAGAGGTCGAGCCGACGGCCCGTCTGTTCGGCCCGACGCTTCGGGGTCGCCGACACCCGGCCGGTACGCTGGCAGGCGTGCCTGCCACCCGTTATCGCTGCCGGGCCTGTGGCAACCTGACCCGGTTCGACGTCACCACCACCCGCCGTACCAAGGCGTTCCACCACTATTCGGTCGGCGGCGACCTCGACATCGAGGACACCGAGGTGCTCGACGAACAGATCGAAGCGGTCGTGTGCCGGTGGTGCGGGCCGTCCGCGCCGGTCGACGAGATCTCCGAGAGCGAACTCGACGGAGAACGCACATGACCTCCACGGTCGTCGCCCCTCGGGTCGCCGATCCCGAGGTCGACCACGAACCACCGAAGGTCGCCCACATCGTCGCCCGCGAGAACGACGCCGACGCCGACACCCTGGTCACCACGGCCTACATCGAGGGCACGCCGCTCGAAGCGCTGTGTGGTGAGGTGTTCGTCCCCAGCCGCGACCCCAAGTCGCTGCCGCCGTGTGAGCGGTGCGTGGAGATCGTGAACGAGATCCTCCGCATGCGCGGCGAGCTGGGCTGACCCGAACCGCCCGACCTCCAGCGACCGTGCGCCACCTCCTGGTCACCAACGACTTTCCACCCAAGCTCGGCGGGATCCAGTCGTACCTGTACGAGCTGTGGCGCCGCCTCGACCCCGACGACACCGCGGTGCTCGCGACCCCGTACCCCGGTGCCGCGGCGTTCGACGCGGCGGAGGAGTTCTCGATCGAACGCGACCGCGACCGGGTGCTGTTCCCCCATGCCGGGCTCGTCAGCAGGATCGACCGGCTCGCGGACCGGCACGGAGCCGAACTCGTCGTCCTCGACCCGCTACTACCCCTGGCCGACCTCGGTCCACGCCTCAGCCGTCCCTATGCCGTGGTCGTCCACGGCGCCGAGGTGACCGTTCCTGCGATGATCCCGCCGGTGCGGGCCCGGATGGCACGGATCCTGCGTGGCGCGGCCCTCGTGATCGCCGCCGGGCCGTTCCCCGCGGCAGAGGCCGAACGGGTGGCCGGGTGCGCGCTGCCGAGCGTGGTCGTTCCGCCCGGGGTCGACACCGCACGGTTCAGCGTGCCGACCGCGCAGCAGCGTGCCGCCGTGCGTGAGCGGTACGGGGTGCCGGGCGACGCGCCGGTCGTCGTGAGCCTGTCGCGCCTGGTCCCACGCAAGGGCATGGACGTGCTGATCCGGGCGTCGGCCCGACTCGCCGGCGAGTTCGCAGACCTGCGGGTGCTGATCGGCGGCACCGGGCGCGACCGGCACCGACTCGAACGGATCGTCGCCGCCACGGGCGCCCCGGTCACGCTCGCCGGTCGGATCCCCGAAGACGACCTCGCGGCGTTCGTCGCGATGGGCGACGTGTTCGCCATGTGCTGTCGCAACCGTTGGTTCGGCATCGAACAGGAAGGCTTCGGCATCGTCTTTCTCGAAGCTGCTGCCGGCGGCGTGGCCCAGGTCGCCGGATCCAGCGGCGGCTCCGCCGATGCGGTCGCCGACGAGGAGACCGGGCTGGTGGTGCAGGATCCTTCCTCGGTCGGTTCGGTGACAACCGCGATCCGGCGCCTGCTCGTCGACGACGACCTTCGCCGCCGTCTCGCCGAGGCCGGCCGGGAACGCGCCGTGACCGAGTTCTCCTACGACGACCTCGCCCGGCAACTCGCCGCGGCGCTCGACGAGGCCATCGTCCGGACGAAGGGCCCGATCGGTGACCGCGGCACCTGAGGAGTGGGCGGTGCCCACCGTGCGGGTCGCGGTCGCGGCCACCGGGGTGTTCACCGTGACCCAGATCGTCGCGACCGTCGCCCCGCGGGGGACCGGCGCGCTCGTTGCGGTGGCCTTCTCGCTGGTGCTGTTCGCGGCGGGATCGGTGGCGTTCGTCGCGGCGTTCGTCGTGGCCGCCGGACGGAGCCGTGACGAGGGCGTGACGATCGCCGGGGTGGTCTGGCTCACCGGCGCCGCGCCACCCGCGGTGGCACGGGTGCTGCGACTCGCGCTGGTCGCCCAGTGCGTCGTCGCGCTCGTCACCGCCGGCATCCGCCCCTTCAGCGCCGTCGCCTTCGGCATCCTCGCGCCGATGGCGGGACTGGGTTGCATCGCCTGGTACGGGGCGCGCCACGGCACCTTCACGCCGATCGTCGCCGACCGGGCCGATCCAGCTGACGGGTCGGTTGCGTCGGCGGATGCCGGGCCGGTCGAGGCCGAGCGACCCGCGGCCGTCGACCGGGCCGACCCCGACGACTTCGACCAGCTCTTCCGGCGCCGCAGGCGCCGGCAGCGGTGACACCGAACACGGAGCAGCCGCGGCGTCGTCGACTGCGACTAGCGTGAGGCCACCGGTCTCAGGTGTCCGGGCAGACCGGATCGAGGAGTTCGAGGAGTCCCACCGATGGCAGATCATTCGGTTCAGCGCGAAGCCCTGGTGATCGACGCGCCACCCGAGACCTGTGTCGCGGTCGCGACCGACGTCGAGCGGTACCCCGAGTGGGCCCCGGACCTCAAGGAGGCCACCGTGCTCGAACGCGACGCGCAGGGGCATCCGCTGCGGGTGGCGTTCCGGGCCGCGGCGTTCGGCCGGAGCACCGACTACCGGCTGAGGTACAACTTCTCCGGGCTGCCCGAGACGATTTCGTGGGTGCTCGAGGAAGGCGACATCACTCGCAAGCTCGACGGTTCGTACACCTTCACACCGGTGCCCGGCGATCCCGGCACGACCGAGGTGCTGTACCTGCTCGAGGTCGAGTTGGTCATGCCGCTGCCGAACATCGTGAAGACCCGCACCGAACGCAAGATCATCCACACCGCGCTGCGTGATCTCAAGACGCGCGTCGAACACATCCACGCGGCGGCGGGAGCGTGAGCCGACCCGCGACGCGGGTGCTGTTGTTCACGGGCAAGGGCGGGGTCGGCAAGACGAGCGTCGCGGCGGCGACCGCGTTGCGTTGTGCGGATGCGGGCCTGCGGACCGTGGTGATCTCGACCGACCCGGCGCACTCGCTGGCCGACGCGTTCGACACCGACCTCGGCCCCCTGGTCGCCCCGGTGGCCGGTGAGGATCACCTGTGGGGCCAACAGCTCGACGCCCAGGACCGCATGGAGGACTCCTGGGCCGACATCCAGGCGTACCTGCTCGAGGTGTTCGACTGGGCGGGGCTCGAGGGCATCCGCGCCGAGGAGTTGTCGATGCTGCCCGGTCTGGAGGAGGTCTTCGCGCTCGGCGACATCAACACCTATGTCGCCTCGGGCGACTGGGACGTGGTGGTCGTCGACTGTGCCCCCACCGCGGAGACGATCAGGTTGCTGTCGTTGCCCGAGATCCTCGCCTGGTACATGGACCGCGTGTTTCCGGTCGGTCGTCGCGTCAACAAGCTGGTCGGCCCGGTGCTGTCGCGGGTGTCGAACCTGCCGGTCGCCGACGACGCGGTCTTCGGCGCCGGACGGCGTTTCTACGATCGACTCGACGGCGTCCGTGAGGTGCTCAGCGATCCAGAGATCACGAGCATCCGCCTGGTCGTGAATCCCGAGAAGATGGTGATCGCCGAGGCGCGCCGCACCTACACCTACCTGTCGCTGTTCGACTACCGGGTCGACGCCGTGGTGGTGAACCGGCTGTTGCCCGAGGCGGTGACCGATCCGTGGTTCGCCCGGTGGAAGGAGGCGCAGGTCGACCACCTCGCCGCCATCGAGGAGGGGTTCGCGCCGTTGCCGATCCTGCGGGCCGAGTTGTCGGATCACGAGATGGTCGGCCCGGAGCGACTGCGGAGCTTGGCCGACGAGGTCTACGGCGATCTCGACGCGCACGCCCTGCTGCACGAGGGAGAACCCATGGGCGTGCAGATCGGCGACGACGGCACCGCGGAGTTGAGTCTGCGGTTGCCCTTCACCACGGGCGACGAGATGGACCTTTCCCGGGTGGGCGACGAGTTGGCGATCCGGGTCGACGCGTACCGACGGGTGGTGACCCTGCCCGACGCGCTCCGGCGACGGACGGTGCGCTCCGCGAAACTGCGTGACGGCGTGCTGCGCGTCACCTTCGCAGCACGGTCCGACTCCCGATCCACGGGCCGTGCGTCGTCGCCGCCCGAACCGAAGCCGAAGGTGGCCAGATGACCCCGACCGAGAAGTCCCCCGCGAAGAAGACCCCGCCCGCGAAGAAGGCGCCGGCCGCGAAGAAGGCGCCCGCGAAGAAGGCGCCGGCCGTGAAGAAGGCGCCCGCGAAGAAGGCCCCGGCCGAGAAGCAGACGCCGGCCATGAAGGCTGCGGCACCGAAGGCACCGACGGAGGACCGTGTCGTCGACGACGAATCCGAAGATCTCTGGGGTGCCGACTGGGACGACCTCGGTGCGTTCGCGGGCCGCGCCGACGACCCCGATCCGTCGGATCCCGGCGATCGCCAGGACACCGCGCATCACCTCGCCGGCGAGGGGGTGGAGCTCTTCCAGAGCGCCGCGCTCGAGCTGA
>JBDZVK010000355.1:0-2708 GCA_040255725.1 Actinomycetota bacterium | reverse complement strand
GACCTCGCGAGACCGAGCCTGAGCCCGGCATCGCTCCGGGCGGTCGGCCGTACCGGCGCCCGGGCGGCCCGGGCCGCGGCCCCCGGACTGGCCGCCGATGTGAAGCACTTCGCCGCCGACCGCACCCTCGACCCGACCGTCGCGCTCCGCCACGTCCAGGAGGTCGTCAAGGCCGGCGGGCCGACCTTCGTGAAGCTGGGCCAGTTCATCGCCACCGCCCAGGGCCTGCTCCCCACCGAATGGGTCGAGGCGTTCGACTGGTGTCGGGACACCGTCCCCGCCATGCCCGACGGCATGGTCCAACAGATCTTCTTCGACACGTTCGGCGTGCCGATCGACGCCCTGCTCGACGACTTCGACCCCGTGCCGCTCGGCGCGGCCTCGATCGGACAGGTCCATGCGGCCCGGCTGCCCGACGGCACCGACGTGGTGGTGAAGTTCCGCCGCCCGGGCCTGCGTGAGCAGTTCGCAACCGACCTACGGGCCATGGCGCTCGCGGCGAACGCCGCGGAGCGGGCGTCGAAGACGATCCGCGCGGCGAACCTGCCCGGGTTCGTCGAGCTGTTCGGCCGCATGGTGCTCGAAGAGATCGACTTCCGCTTCGAGGCGGTCAACCAGATCGAACTCGCCCTCGCCTCCGAGGCCGCCGGGCACGACTTCGCGACCTTTCCCCAACCCGTGCCGCACCTGGTGACCGAGAACGTGCTGTGCATGACCCGGGTCGTCGGCGTGCCCTACGACCGGGCGCTCGAGGCGTACCCGGACGTGGTCGACGGTGAGCGGTTGTTGCGCCTGGCGATCACCAGCGTGCTGGAGCACACGATCGCGTACGGCGTGTTCCACGGCGACCTGCACGCCGGCAACGTGCTCATCTCACCCGAAGGTGACTTCGGGCTCATCGATTTCGGAATCGCCGGGCGTCTCGACGTCGTGCAGCGGGCTGCGGCCGTCGAGTACCTGTTCGGATTCGCCGCGAACGACACCCGCCAGCAGATCCGCGGACTGCGGCGCTTCGGCGCGGTGCCCGACGACGTCGACGTCGACGCCCTCGCAGACGAGGTGAACGCCGCCCTCGACGCGGTCGACCCGGCGCTGCTGGCCCGGACCGAGACGATGAGCGTCGACCAGCTCGGGCAGGCCCTCGGTGCGGTGGTACGGGTGCTGACCTCGCGCGGGTTCCGGCTGCCCACCGAGCTGGTCCTGTTCTTCAAGAACCTGCTGTACCTGAACGGTTTCGCTGCCGCGTTGGCGCCCGACACCGACCTGTTCGGCCAGATCCAGCCGGTGTTCGGCTACTTCATGGAGCGGTATCCGACCGAACTCGGGCAGATCATGGCGGGCCTCGCCGAAGAGGCCTGATCAGAACGAGCCGGGGTCGCCCTGGGGAGGTTGCTGCGCCGGAGGTTGCTGCGCCGGAGGTTGCTGAGCGGGCGCGGCCTGTGGCGGCGGCTCGTGGGCGTGCGTGGGTGGCCCGGCCGGGGGGAACTGCCCCGACGCGGGGGCGTCCGATCGCTGCCCGGAAGGCGGGAAGTCGCCCTGCGGCTGCGGCGGAGACCCGGACTGCTCGAACGGGGCATTGCCGTTCGTCGCGTTCGGGTCGAGGCCGATCCCCAGCTTGTCCATGACGAACCCTCCGACCATCGCCAGTGTGCCGAGGAAGCACAGGATCAGCCCTGCGCCGATGCTCCCGCCGCTCTTGTCCATGATGAGGTAGCTGATGGTGACGATGAAGGCGAAGATCGACCCGATCAGGACGACGTGATCGAGCGTGAACTCCCAGTACTTCTCGGGCAGACTGATGAACCCGAAGAGGTCGGCGGCAACCAGGAATCCGATCACGAACGCCAGGACGGGCGCCCAGGTGGCCATCGGAAAGAAACCGGAACCCCATGCGTTCCAATTGGTGTAGCCACTCACCGAGACCCAGGGCAGGAAACTGAACACGAACACGACGCCGGCGCCGATGAGCGTGACGAGTTTGCCGAGGCTGAGATCGTTCACGTGAACACTCCACTCGCGGATTTGCCGATCGTCCCCACCGTAGTGGAACGCCGCGTCGGTGTGCCCGGGTGGCCGCGGGTCCCCCGCGGGCCGCCGGCCACGCGGCTGCTAGCGTCGCCCCACGTGCGTGTGGCCGTGCTGGTCTCGGGAACCGGGTCGATCCTCGAGGCCATGGTCTCCCACGGTGTGCCCGTCGCACTCGTGGTCGCCGACCGGGCCTGTGGCGCGTTGCAGCGGGCCGAAGCGGCGGGGATCCCCACCGAGTTCGTCGAGCGGACCGATTTCACGGCCGGATTCGACCGGGACGCCTACAGCGCTCGGGTCGCCGACGTGCTCGACGCCCACGACATCGACCTGGTCGCCATGGCCGGTTGGGGCACGATCTTCTCGGCGCCCATGCACGACCGTTACGGCGGCAGGATCCTCAACACCCACCCGGCGCTGCTCCCGGCGTTCCCCGGCTGGCACGCCGTGCGCGACGCGCTCGCACACGGCGTGAAGGTCACCGGTTGTACGGTGCACCTTGCAGGTGTGGAGGTCGACACCGGTCGGATCCTCGCCCAGGGAGCGGTCGACGTGGCCGACGACGACGACGAGGCCAGCCTGCACGAACGCATCAAGACCGTCGAACGGGAGCTCTACCCGGCGACGATCCTGGCCGTCGTCGACGGCCGTATCCCATTGGACGACGAGAACCCCTGAGAGGC
>JBDZVK010000354.1:0-2711 GCA_040255725.1 Actinomycetota bacterium | reverse complement strand
ACGTGCCCGCTCGGCATGACGACCTGCCAGCCGGCGGCTTCGATGGCCTCGACGCAGGCGACGCCCACCTCGGTGGACAGGTGATTGTTGAACGTGTCGGGAAACACCACGACCCGACGACCGTCGGGGTTCGTCGTGCCACCGCGCCGGGCGAACCACTGCTGGAGGGTGAGCGGGGCGAACTCGGGCAACGTCCGGTGCTGGTCGATGCCACCGGCGAGCCTGGCGAGGCTGCGCAGTCCCGGGGTGCGGGTCACGGAGTTGACGACCTCGGGAACGTGTGAGGCGATCTGTGCCCACCGGTCGATGAACCCGAACGCATAGGCGTGGCGGTGCCGCCAACGGCGCCACGACTTGTAGTGGTGGTAGCGGAACTCGGCCTTGTAGCGGGGCATGTCGACCTCGACCGGGCAGTCGCTCGTGCAGCCTTTGCAGGCCAGGCACAGATCGAGTGAATCGGCCACCTCGTTGGACTGCCAACCGTCGGTGATGACGTCACCCTCCAACATCTCCGACAGCAACCGGGCCCGCCCGCGGGTGCTGTGCGTCTCTTCGCGGGTCACCTGGTAGCTGGGACACATCGTGGTGCGGGCGTCGGGCTGGCGGCACTTGCCGATTCCGACGCAACGCAGGGTGGCATGGGCGAAATCGTGATGATCCTCGGGGTAGGACAGCCGCGTCGCGGGCCGCCACGGGTTCGAATCCGTGCCGAGGCGCAGATTCTCGTCGAAGCGGTACGGCTCGATCACCTTGCCCGGGTTCATCTTCCAGTCCGGGTCCCAGATCTCCTTGAACTCCCGCATCGCCTCCATGAGGCTTGGTCCGTACTGGATCTCCAGCAGCTCGGCGCGTTGCTGACCGTCGCCGTGTTCGCCCGACAGCGACCCGCCACAGGAGGTGACCAATCGGGCCGCATCGGTCAGAAACGCCCGGTACGTGGCCAGCCCGCGTGCGCTGCGGAGATCGAAGCTGATCCGTGAATGGACGCAGCCTTCGCCGAAATGGCCGTACATCGCGCCGCGCAGTCCGTGGTGGTCGTACAGCTTCTGCAACTCGACGAGGTATTCGCTCAATCGCGCGGGCGGCACCGCCGAGTCCTCCCAACCGGGCCAGTGATCCCGACCGTCCGGGGGGAACGCGGTGGAGCCCAGTCCCCCTTCGCGCACCTGCCACAGCAGTTCCGAGTTGCCGCCCTCCTGCACGCTCTCGGAGACGACCATGCGGTCGTCGTCGTAGCCGAGGTCGTCGCGCAGGTGCGCGATGAACCGCTCGGCATGGGCAATGGATTCCTCCGCGTCGTCGAACCCGAACTGGACCAACAACCAAGCCGAGGTGCCGCCGCGACGAGGAAGTTCGTGGAGGCCCTCGAGATGCATGTCGAGTTCCTGCTGGTCTTCGATCAACAGGTGATCGAGGGCTTCCAGGCCGATCGGCTTCCACTCGAGAAAGTCGGGTACGTCCGCGGCTGCGGCGGCGACGTCGTCGTACTGCACGATCACCGTGGTGCGTTGCAGCAGCGCGGGGGTGAGCAGGAACGTGCCCCGCAGGGCGGTGACACAGGTGCTCTCGGTGCCCACCAGGGCGCGGGCCACGTTGAAGCCGTTCTCGGGGAGCAGCTCGTCGAGGTTGTAACCCGAGACCCGCCGTGGCAGCTCGTCGACCGAGGGATAACCGGCCCGGATGTCGTCGGCGTAGCGGTCGCGCAGCGAACGCAGGCGCGCGTAGATCTCGCCTTTGCGCCCGCCCGCGGCGATGATCCGGTCGAGATCGTCCTCTTCGTCGACGCCGACCCAGAACCGCTCACCGTCGTAGGTGAGCACTTCGAGCGCGGACACGTTGTCGGAGGTGCGCGGGCCGGGGCCGTACAGGTGGGACTGCACCGAGTGGATCCCACACGAGTTGTTGCCGACGTTGCCACCCAGGGTGCACCGGGAATGCGTGGACGGGTCGGGGCCGAAGATCCAGCCGGTGTGGCCGATCGCGAGGTTGAGCTGTTCGTTGATGACGCCGAGTTCGGCGGTGACCTGGTGCGCGTCGGGATCGACGGCGCCGATGCCGGTGAGGTACTTCGAGAAGTCGACGACCACCGCGACGTTCACGGTCTCACCCGACAGGCTCGTGCCCCCGCCCCGATTGACCAGCGGCGCGCGGTGACGATGGCAGATCGTGGTGGTCGCGACCACGTCGTCGAGGGTCCGGGGCACCACGACGCCGATGGGCACCTGACGGAAGTTCGACGCGTCGGTGGCGTACAACGCCCGGCTCTGGGTGTCGAAGCGCACCTCGCCCTCGACGGCCGCACGCAACTCGGTTTCCAACGCGCGGACGTCGATCGTCTCCTGTCCCACCATCCCGGTGCGGAAGCGGCGGTCCGGATGGCTCCGGATGGCGACCCTGGTGGCGCTCACGAACGATCACCGGGCAGGGCGCCGGCGACCGATTCGGTGAACTCGTGCAGCTTCTGCTTCGCGCCGGTGACGAGGATCCCCCAGGCGTCGGGGTCGCCTTGGCGGAGCGCGCCGACGACGGCCTTGGCCTGCTGGGTGGTGATGTGCGGCGGGATCGGCGGGACGTCGGCGTCGACGACGACCTCGAGCACGACCGGGCCGGAGGCGGCGAACGCCTGATCCCAGGCGCGGGCGATGTCGTCGGGTGAGTCGCAACGGATGCCGGTGAGCCCCAGCAGGTTCGCCCATTCGGCGTAGGGCACG
>JBDZVK010000353.1:0-2726 GCA_040255725.1 Actinomycetota bacterium | reverse complement strand
TCGTCGATGAACTAGAGAGACGGTCCGTTCGTGACCTTGCCGGTGGAGCGCGCCATCACGCGCTCCCGTGGGCATCATCTCCCCTTCCGCTTCCGTTCCCCTTCGTATTTGGCTCGGTTGTGGGGGCCGCAGAGGCGTTGCAGGTTGTCGATGGTGGTGGGTCCGCCAAGTGGGTAGGGCTGTTTGTGGTCGTATTGGAGCAGCGTTCGGGCGTGACAGCCCGGGTAGTGGCATTCGTCCTGTCGGGCGTCGATGACGCGGCGTTGTCGTCGGGTCGGGTATCGGCGTCTGGGACTCGCGTCGATGGGCCGGCGACGGCTGTCAAGTATGAGGAGCGACACGAACGCTTCGGGCAACAACTCGGCGACCGCGTGGTCGCTCAACGGGGTACCATCGGCGAGGGTGTTGCCGTGTTCGGTGACATGGACGACGACTTCGGTGTCGACCGTGCCGGTGCCAGGTTCGATGACCACGCTGACCAGCGCGTCGGCGCGTTGCTGAGCGAGACTCGGACACGATCCTTCAGGATCGTCGGCGGCTCCCGTGGGAGTCACGGTCACGGTCTTGTCGATCATCGCACACACCCCGGCCGCCTCCGCCGGGGCGAGCAGCGCGGTGATCCGCACCATCCCGTCGGGTTCGGTGCGCCATGAGACGCAGCGTTCGTCTCGGTGGCGGGCGTCGATGTCGTCCTGGGATTCGTTGCGGTGTGACCAGCACGCGAGCGCACACGCGAGCTTCGAGGTCGGCGTGACCGACGCGAGGTCGACGAGTTCGTCGACATGCTCCACGCTGAGATGCGCCACGAGCATCCGGGCTTTCGCGTAGCTCACATCACCGGCCGCCATCGCCGCGTCGAGCGCGGGAAAGGTGCGCATCGCGCGAGCGACACGCACCTGGTTGTGCGCGGTGACGCGTTCGATGTCGCACCGATCCGCCAGCCACGCCGCACACGACAGCGCCCCCGAGAGCAGGTACGTCCCGCGGTCGTCGAGTTCGCCGATCAACACCAACAAGTCATAGGTCGCAGTGGACAGTCGGGCCACGAGTTCGACGATCTCGGTTTCCAGGCGATCATTCGCCAACTCGGCCGGCCCCGAGCCACCACCGGGTGACTCCCATGGAAGCGCGGTACCGTCATCGACGTCCGGTCGATTGTCGACCGAACCGGTCGCTCCGGCCCCGGTTGTTCCCACGGTCTCCTGTGGCATCGGGTTGCCTCCCTCATGCTGTCGATCTCTGATCGACAGCCTAAGAAGGGGGTGGGACATTCTCGGCCGAAATCAGGCTGATCGGCCGACAAATGTTCCAAAACTTTTCGGAGATACTCCGTCGTCGCCCGCTCCCATGGGAGTCGCCGAATCGCCTCGACGACACCACCGCACGGCATCGGACCGGCGGCGTGGCTCCCGTGGGAGTCATCGGGTCGGATCAGCGTGGCGCGGCGCTCGCTCCGTCTCGCCAGGCGGAACCGCAGCCAGACGGGCGTCGATCATTCGGATGTGCAGGCAGCCGGGCCGGATGGACTGGGCCTGGGTGACCGATGACAACAGCCTGGTCACCGACGCCAACGACTGCACCGACCGGATCGACGTCGGACAGAGCCAACTCTGGCAGACCTCCGCGTTCGAGAACGCGCCCGAGGGCACCACGGCCAAGTGCGAGATCGCCAGCGTGGAGTACACGATCTTCGACTGAGGAGCCGCGGCCCCTCCAGCATGCCCGGTTTCGGCGCATACCGTTTCAGCTCAGGGCGATGAGGTCGGTGAACTCCGCGTTCCAGTTCGCGAACTCGCCGTCGGGCAGCATCAGCACCCGGTCGGGTTGCAGTGCCGCGACGAACTCGGTGTCGTGGCTCACCAGCACCACCGTGCCGGGCCACTCCCCCAGCGCCGTGGCCATCGCCTCACGCGAGGCCGGGTCGAGGTTGTTGGTCGGCTCGTCCAACAACAGCAGGTTGTGGCGCCCCGCCACCAGCTGGGCGAGCGCGAGCTTGGTCTTCTCGCCGCCCGACAGCGTGCCCGCGTCCTGGAACACCTTGTCACCGGTCAACCCGAACATCGCCAGCAGCCCACGCCGGACCTCGTCGGAACCGCCCGGTGACGCGTCCCGCATGTGGTCGAGCAGCGACCGGCCCGGCGCGATGCCCTCGTGCTCCTGCGCGTAGTAGCCGACGATGACGCGGTCACCGAAGCTCACGGTGCCGGCGTCCGGCGTGGTGCGACCGGCGAGGATCTTGAGCAACGAGGTCTTGCCCGCGCCGTTCAGCCCCAACACGAGCAGCCGGTCACCCCGGCCGGCGTCGAAGGTCAGATGGTCGAACACCGCGTTGTCGTCGTAGGACTTGGCGAGATCGGCCACCTCGAACACGGTGCGGTTCGCGGGCGGCGGGCCGGGGAACGCGATGTGCGCGGTGCGGTGGCGGACCGGTCCGGTCACCGCCTCGGCCTGGAGCCGGCCGATCCGCTTGGCGATCGACTTGGCCATCGTCGCCTTGGTGGCCTTGGCGCCGAAACGGTCGACGACGCTCTGCAACCGGTCGATCTCGGCCGCCTGCGCGGCGGCGAGCTTGGCCTGGCGGATCTCGTCGCGTTCCCGAGCCGCCACGTACTGGGAGTACGTGCCCCGGTACTCGACCATCTCGCCGGTGTCGTCGTGGCCGCCGCGGTCCAGGTGCAGCACCCGGGTGATCTCGGAATCCAACAGGTCGAGGTCGTGGCTGATCA
>JBDZVK010000352.1:0-2734 GCA_040255725.1 Actinomycetota bacterium | reverse complement strand
GGCGTGCGTGTGCGCCTCGATGCCCGGGGTGATGCGCAGCAGCACGGTGGGCGCCTCGACACCGAGGCCGGGGACGAGCCGCTCGATCCGGTCCATCTCGTCGAAGGAGTCGACCACGATCCGCCCCACGCCGACCTGCATCGCGCGGGTCAGCTCGTCGTCGGACTTGTTGTTGCCGTGCAGGGTGAGGCGGTCCGGGGGCACGCCGGCGGCCAGCGCGACGTGCAGCTCGCCGCCGGTCGACACGTCGACCGACATGCCTTCCTCGGTCACCAGGCGGGCCATCGCCAGGCACCAGAACGCCTTGGACGCGTAGCTCACCGCCGGCCCGAACGCGGCGACGGCCTCGCGGCAGCGGGCGCGCAGGTGTGTCTCGTCGTAGACGAACAACGGCGTGCCGTACCGCTCGGCCAGCTCCGCGACCGGCACGCCGCCGAGCACGAGCGCGCCGTCGGCGTCGGCCGTCGCCGAGTCGGGCAGCAGCCGCCGTTCGACCGGCTCGCCCGTCACATCGACTCCGGGGCCGACACGCCGACGGTGTCGAGTCCGACGACGATGCCGATGCGGGCCGCCTCGACGAGCCACAGCCGCGCCTGGGTGAGCCCCGCGTCGACGTCGTCGCCGAGGACCGGACAGTCGTGGTAGAAGCCGTGGAACGCACCCGCGGCCGACCGCAACCAGGTGACGACCTTGTGCGGCGCCCGCTCGGCCGCGGCCAACTCGACGACCTCGGGCAAGTCGGCCAGGCGACGCAGCAGGTCGAGTTCCCGCTCGGACGTGAGCAGCGACAGGTCGACGTCGGCGAGCGGGGCTCTCGTCACACCCCGCAAAGCGGCCTTCGCGGCGAGCTGGTGGATCCGGGCGTGTGCGTACTGCACGTAGTACACGGGGTTGTCCATCGAGCGGGCGACGGCCACGTCGAGGTCGACGGTCTGGCGGGTGTCGATCGACTGGAGCAGATAGGTGATGCGCACCGCGTCGGCGCCGAGGTCGTCGATGAGGTCGCGCAGCTCGATCAGGTCACCGGTCCGCTTCGAGATCTTGACCTCCTCCCCGCCCCGCTCCAGCTTCACGAGCTGGGTGATCGCCACCTCGAATGCGCCCTCGTCGTGGCCGAGCGCCGCCAGTGCGGCCCGCATCCGGGGCACGTAGCCGTGATGATCGGCACCCCACACGTCGATGCACAGGTCGAAACCCCGGGCGTACTTGTCACGGTGATACGCGATGTCGGGGGTGAAGTAGGTGTAGGAGCCGTCGGACTTGATCAGCACCCGGTCCTTGTCGTCGCCGAAGTCGGTGGTGCGCAGCCACGTCGCACCGTCTTGGTCGTAGACGACCCCGCGCCCACGCAGGTCGTCGAGCGTCGTGTCGATCGCGCCGGAGGCGACCAGCGACCGCTCCGAGAACCACACGTCGAAATGCACGTCGAGCGCTTCGAGAACCTCACGCTGGTCGGCGAGCGCGCGCGCGTAGCCCCACTCGGTGGCATCGGCATCGGCGGGCAGCTCGGCGGCCCAGTCGATGACGTACTGGCCGTGGTAGCCGCCCTCGGGTGGCTCGGTACCGGCGGCACGGGCACGCAGCGAGTCGCCGAAGGTCCGCATCTGCACACCCCGGTCGTTCAGGTAGAACTCGCGGGTCACCTCGTGGCCGGTTCGCTCCAGGATCCGGGCGAGCACGTCGCCGAACACCGCTCCCCGCGCATGCCCGGCGTGCAACGGCCCGGTCGGGTTCGCGCTGACGAACTCGATGTCGACGCGTTTGCCCGCCCCATCGTCGGTGCGGGCCCAGGTGTCGGTGCCGGCCGCGACGATCCGGCCCAACACGTCGTGCAGCCAGGTGGGCGCCAGATGGAAGTTGACGAATCCCGGACCGGCCACCTCGACCCGCTCCACGTGGGGAGGCGGCGACGCTTCGAGCTGGGCGGCGAGCTGGGTGGCGAGCTCGCGGGGGTTGCGGCCGGCCCGTTTGGCCACGGCCAGGGCCGCGTTCGACGACCAGTCGCCGTGCTCACGGCGCGCCGGGCGCTCCATGCCGATCGTCACGCCTTCGGTGTCGACCCCACAGGCGCGCAACGCAGCACGGACAGCGTCGATCAGCTCGTCACGGATCACGTCGGACAGCTCCTCACTCCCGAACGCGCCGCGCGACGGGGTCTCCATCTTCGCGGTTCACCCCGGAACCCGACGACTCGATTCACTCACGCGCCGTCCGCCTCGCGACTGCCGACCCGGGCAGGTGACCAAAACCTTCACACTGCTACGCTGTGGGACCCCAGCCCTCGTAGCTCAGCGGATAGAGCATCGGCCTCCGGAGCCGTGTGCGCAGGTTCGAGTCCTGCCGAGGGCGCTCCTCCGTCCGATCAGACGAGGGGAGGCCCTCCTCAGGTAGGTACGTACCTACTTCATCGAACCTCCCGGTCGCGAGCAACCGGAACGTTGCTCCATCGGCTGCCGTTCCCCGAATCCCCGGTTGACGTCCGTCATTCCTGGATCGCTGCATCGAGGCCCTTCCGGAGGAAGATCTCGGTGGGTTCGCCGGGCAGCAGCAACGAACCGCAGTCCACCCAACCGTGCTGTCGGTAGAAGTGCTGAGCGTCCTCGTCCGCGCGGGTCGACGTCATCACCACGCGGCGACCGTCGGCATGAACCGCTGTCTCCCAGGCGGCCACGAGTCGGATTCCGATACCGCGCCGTCGGTCGCTCGCAAGCACGAAGAGCATGCTCATGAAGGG
>JBDZVK010000351.1:0-2742 GCA_040255725.1 Actinomycetota bacterium | reverse complement strand
GATCGGCAACGCCGGCACGGTGCCACTGCCCGACGGCGACCCCGAGAGCGAGGGGCGCACCTATCTGGCCGGCTCGTGGAACCGCACCACCGGCGCTCTCGACCTGCGGCTGCTCGTGCCCACGTTCACGTCGCCCGTGCAGACCACGATCCTGCCCGACCCGGTGCCGACCAGCTTCACCATGACCCAGATCGGCGCCGGGTTCGGCTCGCTCGACCCCGACACCGGGGCGTTCCGGTTCGACGTGAGCGTGAACACCAAGCTGGGCAGTCCCGAACCGGTCTTCGCCGGGTTCATCGGCGAGAACTGCGTGCTCGGCCCGACCTCGTTGACGCTCACCAGCGACGCGCCCTTCGACCTCGCCACGGCCGTGCCCACCGCGCACGTGAGCGATGTCGGGTTCTCGTTCCCCGCGGCGCACGGCTGTGGCGACAACGGCAGCATGGACCAGGTGCTGAACCCGGCGCTCGAGTTGCCGACCACCGCCACCCGGGCCGACATGGCCCTCGCGTTGATCAAGGGCGCCCCCGGCGTGCCGGCGACGACCACGACCCTGCCCGCGGTCACGACGCTTCCGACCACGACGACGACCCTGCCTGCCACCACGACGGCTTCCTCGACATCGCTGCCGACGTCGATGCCCACGTCGTCGAGCACGGTGGTGCCCGCGGGCACCGCCGGCACCACCGTCGAGACAGCCCACGCCCCGGGCGGGCCCCCGCCTGGCTCGGCGGCACCCCTGCGTTCACCGGTCGCCGGGGGCCAAGCGCCCACGGCTGACGCGGTCCGCGCCACGCCCGCCTACACCGGCTGATTCCGTCGACCTCGATCCTTCTCTGAAATCTGCTGCAATCTGCCGCTCTCAGCGGCAATTCACGCCAGATTTCGAGGAAGCGATCAGCCGAACCGCCCGTTGCCACCTCGTCCATGCGATCGGAAGGTTTTTTCGCGTATCTCGACACGAGGTCGTTGCTCTGAGAAACCATGGCGAAGCTTCGCGGGTTCTTCGGGGTCGTGGTCGTGACGATCATGGCCGTGTCGCTGTCGACCGGTTGTGACTCGACGCCGGTGGTACTCACCGGCACGGTCACCGCGGAGCCGCCGGACGCGACTGGGACGGGAACCGGCGCGACCCGACCCTTCGTGAGCGGCGCCGACGTCGTCGTCTACTCCGACGAAGCCGAAACCGAGGTCGCGCACACGACCACGAACCTGCTCGGGGGGTTCGCCTTCCACGACAGCCAGGTTCCCGACGGGACCTATCGGCTCCGGGTGAACGGAGTCTGGTGGGGCGGCGACTCCTGGGCCACGGCCACCCCGGTCGCGGTCTCCGCGGCGCATCCGGCCACCGTCGACGTGCCACTGCCGCGGGTCGGCAAGGTCTCGGGGGTCATCGTCGACGCCGCCCGATCGGGCGTTGCGGAGGTGCCGGTGTGGGCCGTCGACCCCACCGGTCGGGTCGTGGCCACCACCTTCACCGACACCCAGGGGGCGTTCACGCTCGGTCTACTCGCCGTGGGCGACTACACCGTGCACTTCAAGAACGCCACCGGCGCGGTCGCTGCAGGGGGAACCACCCCGGTCACCTTCACGGTCGACGACGACCCGTCGAGGGACCACTCCAACGACGGGATCGCCGGGCGGCTCGACCTGGCCACCGGCCGACAACTCGCCCTCGATCGCGTGACCGCGATCGCCGGGGGTGGCTCTCACACCTGTGCGGCGCGCGCGGACGGCACCGTCTGGTGCTGGGGTTACAACGTCGACGGCGGGCTCGGGAACGGCACCTTCGACAACTTCTCCACGATGCCGGTCCGGGTCACCGGCATCTCCGACGCGACCGCCGTCGCCGCCGGGCAGGGCCACTCTTGCGCGTTGCGCCGCGGCGGGACCGTGGCGTGCTGGGGATTCAACGAGGACGGCGAACTCGGGACCCCGGCCCCCTGGCCCCGGTCCCCCCAACCGGTCACGGTGCCCGGCATCGACGATGCCGTCGCGATCGCCGCCGGAGCGTTCCACACCTGTGCGATCCGCGGTGCCGGGACCGTGTCGTGCTGGGGCTACAACCACAGCGGCCAACTCGGCGACGGCACGACCGTCAGCTCGACCTCGCCGGTGCTGGTGGCGGGGATCGACGACGCCACCTCGATCGCCGGTGGTCGCTACCACACCTGCGCGGTGCACCGCACCGGCACCGTGTCGTGTTGGGGATCCAACGACTACGGCGCCATCGGCAACGGGACCGACCACAACTACTTCACGACCCCGGTGGCGGTGACCGGCATCAGCGATGCGGTCGAGGTGGTCGCCGGCGATTACCACACGTGCGCATTGCGGGCGAACGGCCGCATCGCCTGCTGGGGAGCGAACTTCCACGGCGGACTCGGCGACGGGACCTTCGATGACTCGAACGTGCCCGTGGCGGTGTCGGGCATCACGGATGCAACCGCGGTGAGCGCCGGCTCGTACCACACCTGCGCCGTGCACGTCGGCGGGACGGTGTCGTGCTGGGGCTACAACCCGGGGGGCGTTCTCTGGAGCGGCTCCGACGGCGACCTGAAGGTCCCCGAGCCGATGGAGAACCTCACCGACGTCGTGGCGATCGCAAGCGGTCAATACCACACGTGTGCGATCCGAGCCGACGCCACCGCGTCGTGCTGGGGTGGCAACGACTTCGGTGCCCTCGGCGACGGCACGACGACCGACCCGCCCGAACCGGTCATGGTCCTGGCCGGCTGACCG
>JBDZVK010000350.1:0-2764 GCA_040255725.1 Actinomycetota bacterium | reverse complement strand
CCCCCGGTGATCGCCAGCAGGATCACCACCGGGTGCAGGTCGAGCTGTTTGCCGTAGATCACCGGGGCCAGCAGGTCGTTGTCGAACTGCTGCACGACGATCGCGACCACCAGCACGATCACCGCTCCGGCGGTCCCGGCCGTGCTCAGCGTGACCAGCACGGCGATCGCGCCGGCGAAGATCGCCCCGGCGAAGGGGACGAACGCCATCATGAAGGTGATCACCCCGACGGGCACGGCCAATTGCGCGCCGACGAGCGCGACGGTCCCACCGATGATCACCCCTTCGACCAGACCGAGCAGCGCCGCCCCCCGCAGGTAGCCGCCGAGGGTGGCCCACGCGCTTCGGGCGAGCCGTCGGGTCTCGTCGCGTCGGTGCACGGGAAGCAACGACACGATCCAGCCGGTGAACCGTTCGCCGTCCTTGAGCGCGAAGAACGTGATGATCAGCCCCAGCACGATGCCCACCAACACCTCGAAGGCCACCACGACACCCGACGCGAGCGCACTCCCCGAAGACCGGAACCAGTCCTTGATCCAGTCGCTCGCGTCGTGGCGCGCCTTCTGGATGTCCGCGTGGGTCAGGTCGCCGGGCCCGTCGGTCACCAACCAGTTCTCGATGTCGTCGAGCGATTGGCTGACCGTGGGGCCGATCCGGTCGGTCTGCTGGCCGACCGCCACCCCCACCAGGCCGGACGCGGCGCCGAGCAGGATCAGAAACCCCAACACCACCGAGACCGCCGCGAGGGCCGGCGGCCACGAATGGCCGCGCAGCCAGTTCATCGGCCCGATCAACACCCGGGTCAGGAACGTGGCGAGCACGAGCGGGAGGACGACCACCCAGAGCTTGCCGAGGATCCACACGATTCCCGCCACGACGGCGGCGATGACGATGAGCCGCCACGCGTACGCGGCCAGTCGGTCGACGACCGGATGCACCTGCGTCGAGCGGTCACGGGGCATCCCACCCACTGTACGGGCCGACGGGTGGCCGCTCGGGCGAAGACGGGTCGTCGGCGCCGGCCCCTCGGCGGTGGATGCTCCCGAATTCAGGCGGACCGCAGCAGACGGTCCCGGTACATCGAGGCGTCGAGCGCCGCGGGTTCGGTGGTCGCGACGAATTCGGTGAGCAGCTCGACGACCTTGGTCGGGACCTCGACCTGGGGGAAGTGACCGACTCCCTCGAGGATCTCGACCCGGGCGTGCGGCATCGCCTCGCGGGCGCGCTCGGCGTGGGCGACCGGGATGATCTTGTCGTCATCACCCCAGATCACCAGGGTCGGCATCTCGCTGGTCAGGTACAGCCGGTCCTCGGCGTTCACCGCCTGGCCGCCCAGGTCGATCACCGAGCGAAGGGTCCGCAGGAAGGCCCGACGGGTGTCGCCGTCGCCGAGCGAGTCGTACGCGCGCCACATCTCGTCGATCCGATCGGCCCGCACGCCACGGTCGCCCAACCAGTGCCGCACCGCGTTGCCCGCGTCGCGCACGAACCAGGGAGCGGCGACACGCAGCACCGCCTCGGCGCCCGGCACCGACAGCAACCGCAACAACACGTTGACCTCGCGTCCCAGGCCACCCGACGAGACGAGCGCCAGGCGCTCGCACAGCTCGGGATGCTGGTAGGCGAACTGCATCGCCACGCCGCCGCCGAGCGACTGGCCGACCACCGTCACCGGCCCGGCGTCGAGGCCGATGAGCAGGTCCCGTAGCGCGTTGGCCGCGGCGCCGAGCGAGTAGTCGCCGGGCGCCTTCGCCGAGCGACCATGCCCGGGCAGATCGGGGGCGATCACGACATGGTCCCGTGCCATCGCCGGCATGACGTGGCGCCAGGAGTCGGAACTGCCCGCCATGCCGTGGACGAACAGGATCGTGTCACCCCCGTCGCCCGCCATGCGGTAGGCGACATCGTGGTGATGCAGGGAGATGATGCTGGGATCGCTCACCCCCCGAGTCTGCCCCGCGCCACGGCCCGACGCGGGGATCATCCGGGCGGGTCCCGATGCGTCCACTCGGCGAACGTACCGGCGATTCCCGCGTCGTCCAGGTACTCCTCGAGTTCGACGGTGGTCGTGAAGCGCTGCCCGATCGCGGCGAGCAGGTCGTCGCCGTCGGCCACACCGAGCAACCCGCGGAGACGAGCGGTCTCGGCCGCCGACAGGTCGCGGGCGAACTCGTACCCGTCGTCGCCGTGGACGCGCCGGACTCCGGGACCGGTGTCGAATCCCTGGATCGCCAGACAGCCGTCGACGTAGTGCACGACCGCCCGCCACATGGTGCCGTCGTCGTCTTCGGTGTCACGCATCACCAGGATCTTGGATGACTCTCCCTCAGTGTTCATGACCACATCATCCCAGTCGGGTGTGACATCGATGCGCGGTGCCCGGGTCGGTCATCGGTCATCGCTCGTCGATCGATCATGCGAGAGACGACCGGTCTGTGCAATGGGGAGCACTCCCCTCGCCGGTCCGTCAGGCGCGCCGGGCCGGCGGTCGGCCGCCCGGTCCGTTGCCCGGCGTCAGCGCCCACACGGTCAGGTACGCGATGCCGAAGAACGCCGTCACCGCCAGCGCCACGCCGGTGATCCGTCCATCCGCCAGCGGGCTCCGCGCCCAGACGAGGGTGCCGTGGGCGATCGAATCGGGCCGGGTGAGCAGATCCCAGGAGTTCCAACGTTGGAAACGGCCGATCGCCACCCCGATGCCGGCGGCCACGACGGCGGCGACCACCACGAGCCACCCGGCGACCCTGCCCACCTCGCGCTCGGC
>JBDZVK010000349.1:0-2773 GCA_040255725.1 Actinomycetota bacterium | reverse complement strand
ACTACGACAAGCTCAACATCAACGGCGGGGCGATCGCCCTGGGGCACCCCTTCGGCCAGACCGGTGCCCGCATCGCCACCACCCTGCTGCACAACCTGGCCGACACCGACTCCACCATCGGTCTGGAGACCATGTGTGTCGGTGGCGGCCAGGGCATGGCGATGATCTTCGAGCGCCTGAACTGATCCAACCCGTCCTCCTCCGAAATTTGGAGCGAAAAGGCGGACATCCGACCTTTTCGCTCCAAATTTCGCTTTTGGGGAAGGTCGGATCGGGGACTCGGCGGTCAGTCCGACGTGGACTCGGTGACCCCGTCCTCGAGCGAGGTGAGCTCGGCGAAGGACTCTGCGCGGCGCTTGCGCTGTGACCACGCGGTGATCAGCACCAGTCCGACCGTGACGAGCATCAGGGGACCGCGGGTACGGTCGATCCAGTCGACGATGGATTCGAGGGTGCCCGAGAACTCCGATCCCAGCCAACGGATCAACAGCAGTCGTGCGGTGATCGACACGATCACGATCGGCACGACCACCTTCGGTCGCAGGCGGGCGGCGCCGGCGAGCAGACAGGTGAAGGTCATCGGCGCGATCGCGACGATGCCCCAGCCGAACCGGTCGAAGAGCCGCTGGACGACCCACACGACGTCGCTGCTCGCGGGTTCACGCCCGGCCAACCACTTCACCGCCCGGTGCCCGTACCACCGCCCCAACAGATAGAACGCGATCGACGGCACGACCCGACGCAGGATCGCCATGGTGTAGAAGGCGAACGGTCCGAGGTCGTTGGTGACCAGGATCAGGTACCGGTTGTTGGCGTTCAGCGCCACCATCAACAGCGGATGGTCGACCACCAGGGTCGGTGACAGCGCCGTGCCGATGATCCCGGTGACGAACGCCACCACCATCACACCGATCACGACCCGGCTGGCCCAGACCGTCGGGATGTGGACGACAGTTGGGTCGGCCGGCGCGGCCGTCGGGATGGGCCGCGACATGGCCCCCCATTCTGGCAGCCCGACGCTCCGATCCGGCGATCCTGCCGATTCGGCTCAGGTGCCGTAGACCGGCGCCGGAGGCTGCGCTTCTGCGATGAGACGTCGAACGACGTCACCGAGCTCGGCGGCGTCCCACCGGGCGCCACCCTTGTGGGCGACCGGGCCGTGCTGCCAGCCGTCCGCGACGCCGACCTGGTCGCCTTCGATCTCGAACATGCGACCGGTCACCCCGGCCGAATCCGCCGACGCCAACCAGGCGATCAGCGGCGACACGTTCGCCGGGTCCATCGCGTCGAAGGCACCCTCGTCGACCGCGGCCATCATTGCTTCGAACGCGCCCTCGGTCATCCGGGTGCGTGCCGCCGGGGCGATCGCATTGGCGGTCACGCCGTAGCGACCGAGCTCGGCCGCCTGGACCAGGGTGAGTGCTGCGATCCCGCCCTTCGCGGCCGAATACGCGGCCTGACCGATCGACCCCATGATCCCCGCCCCGGATGAGGTGTTGACGATCCGGGCGTCGACTGGCTCGCCCGCCTTCGAGCGGGTGCGCCAGTGAGCGGCCGCGTGACGCGAAACAGTGAAGTGGCCCTTGAGGTTCACGGCCATCACCGCGTCCCACTCATCGGCGGTTGCGTTCGCGAACATGCGGTCCCGGACGATGCCGGCATTGTTGACGACCGCGTCGAGCCGCCCGAACGTCTCGATGGCGAAGGCGACGAGTCCCTCGGCGGCGTCGAAGTCGGAGACATCGGCGCCGTCGGCCACGGCCACGCCCCCGGCGGCTTCGATCTCGGCGACGACCTCGTCGGCCGGACCGGTCGACGACCCGGTGCCATCCAACGCCGAGCCGAGGTCGTTGACGATCACGCTCGCGCCCTGCCGGGCGAGCTCCAGCGCGTGGGCACGGCCCAGCCCGCGGGCAGCCCCGGTCACGATCACGACCCGTCCGTCACAGATACCACTCATGGGGGCCGAGCGTACCTGACGACCCGTCAGATACCGGAGCCGACCCGGCTCGTGGGGCCGTGAGCGGTCTCGCTCACGGTTCTGAGCGACGAACGGTGAGGACGGTCGGGTCCACCCGGTGGCCGCCAAGCAGGCCCGCACCACGATTGTCCCTGCTCGTGGCCATGATCAGCGGATGGAACCATCTCTCTCGCCCGAGCCCCTGCGGGGGCGACCACTCCGCTATCTGCTCACTGTGCTCTTGTTCGAGCGTGGTCCGCTCGGCATCGCCGACCTGGCCGAGGCGGTCGAACACGAGGGGTTCGTCCTCGAAGGGAGATCATCAAAGCTGATCTCCGATGCGCTGCGGTGGGAGATGAGCCACGGGCGCGTGGTCAGGACGGGTCGAGGCCGCCATGCCCCCGGGCAGATGCCGAAGCAGACCCGGCACTGGATCCGCCGCCGGGTCGAACTGGCGCGGGCCAGGGTGAAGCATGTTGCTCTGGACCGGATCGCGGATGGCGATCTTCCAAAGTCGTAGCGAGGCCACTCAGTCCGAGCCGATGCCGGCGCGCGGCGCTGGACGGCGGTCCCGAGCGTGCCAGGGGGACCTGGTCGTCCAACGTTACAGCGACTTTTCACTCGGTTGTCGCTGTGACGTTGGACCACGCGTTCCCCCAAGGAGGCCGAGTGCCAACCTCGTGTCGTCGAGTTCCCGCCGACTTCCTGCCCGCGGGCACGCCCGGTGCCCGCGGGCACCATCGGACTCGGGACGTCTGCGCGTCGCGGTCCCCGGGGTCTCCGTCTCGGCTCGCCGCTACCGATCAGTGGCCC
>JBDZVK010000348.1:1484-2778 GCA_040255725.1 Actinomycetota bacterium | reverse complement strand
GTGGTCACCAACATCCACCCGATGAGCGAGGACCACATCCAGATCGGGTTGACCGACCTGACGCTGATGGAGAAGAAGCTGATCGGCACGATCTTCGGTTCGGCGAACCCGAAGGCCGACATCCCCAAGTTGCTGGAGCTGTTCAGCGTCGGGCAGCTCGATCTGAGTGGCATGGTCACGAAGGAGTACCCGCTCGACGAGATCAACCAGGGCTACGCCGACATGCGCGACGGCAAGAACATCCGGGGCGTGCTCCGCTACAAGTGAACCGGGCGGCGTGCGTCGGGTGACGTGCGCCGGCGCGGCGTCGACGGGTGAGGATGCGCCGCCGTCGAACCAACGACGGCGGGGACGCGCGACCGTCGGTCGACGTGTCCCCCGATCTCACCGGACGCCGCAGCGCCGGTTCCGGGGTGGCGGCGTGGGCGTCCGGGTCGCCCGAGCAGCGCCCGGGCGCACCCGACCCGGGGACCCGACCCCATTCGAACGACGAGGTTACCGCGCGGTAACCTCGTCGTTCGGCGCGTCCGGGCGCCGTGTCCCCGCTGCCAAAAATCGCGCGTGTCCACTCGTCTCCCCGCCTCACAACGCCGTCGCCAGTTGCTCGATGTCGCCCTGATCTCCTTTGCCCGGGACGGCTTCCAAGGCACGTCGATGAACCGGATCGCCGAGGCCGCGGGCGTCACCAAGCCGGTGCTGTACCAGCACTTCGCCTCGAAGCGGGCGCTGTTCGGTGAGGTGCTCGCCGACGTCGGTGAGCGGCTCGCCACCGAGATCCTCGAGGCCGCCGGCCGGGCGACGACCCCGCGCGGTCAGGTCGCCGGAGGCTTCGAGGCGTACTTCGCGTTCGTCGCGCGCAACCGCGACGCCTTCTTCGTGCTGTTCGGCGCAGGGTCCGCGCTCGATGCGGAGTTCGCGGCGATCGTCCGCCGCTTCGAGGCCGACATGGCCGAGACGATCGCGGATCTGATCGTGATCGAGGGCCTGAGTCCGGATCATCGCCGGCTGCTGGCTCAGGGGATCGTCGGGATCGCCGAGGTCACGTCCCGCCACTGGTTACGGTCGACCGACGACAGCCTCGACCCCTCCCCCGAGGCGCTCGCCGCGCAGGTGGCGACCCTGGCGTGGTCGGGCCTCCGCGGCATCGAAGCCCCCTGATCGCACCCTCCCGCCCACCGGTCGACCCGGCGCAACCATCCACGAACTTGTCGCAGTTACGTGCGCCATGCGGGAGCAACTGCGACAAGTTCCGGTGAGGGCGGGAGCAACTGCGACAAGTTCCGGTGAGGGCGGG
>JBDZVK010000348.1:0-1384 GCA_040255725.1 Actinomycetota bacterium | reverse complement strand
GCGACAAGTTCCGGTGAGGGCGGGAGCAACTGCGACAAGTTCCGGTGAGGGCGGGAGCAACTGCGACAAGTTCCGGTGAGGGCGGGGCGGGCGCGGCGGGCCGGTTACTCGATGCGGATGCCGGAGATGGCCCGGGCGATGACGAGCTGCTGGATCTGCTCGGTGCCCTCGAAGATGTCCATGATCTTCGAGTCACGGTGCCAGCGCTCCACCGGGTACTCCTTGACGTAGCCGTAGCCGCCGAGGATCTGGATGGCCCGCTCGGTCACCCACACCGCGGTGCGGGCGGCCTTGAGCTTGGACTGCGAGCCCTCGGCGTGCACGTAGCCGCCGCCGTTGCGGGCGAGCCACGCAGCCCGCCACACCAGCAGGCGCGACGCGTCGATCTCGGTCTTCATGTCGGCGAGCATGAACGAGATCGCCTGGTTCTCGATGATCGCCTTGCCGAACGCCTGGCGTTCCTTGGCGTAGTCGAGGGCGTACTCCCACGCGGCCCGGGCGATGCCCACGGCCATCGCGGCCACCGCGGGGCGGGTCGCCTCGAAGGTCGCCATGGCGGGCTGCTTGCCGCTCGAGCCGGCGCCCGAGTTCTTCAGCGCCTCACGGGCCCGGGCGAGCTTCTCGTCGAGCTTCTCCTTGCCCCCCAGCAGACACGCGCCGGGCACCCGCACGTCGTCGAGCACGACCTCGGCGGTGTGCGAGGCACGGATCCCCATCTTGGAGTACTTCTGGCCCTGGCTGAGTCCGGGCGTGCCCGGCGGCACGATGAAGCTGGCCTGACCCCGGCTCTTGAGTTCGGGGTCGACCGAGGCGACCACGACGTGCACGTCGGCGATGCCACCGTTGGTGATCCACGACTTGGTGCCGTTGAGCACCCATTCGTCTTTGGCCTCGTCGTATTCGGCCCGGGTCCGCAGGCTGGACACGTCCGAACCGGCGTCGGGTTCCGACACGCAGAACGCCCCGAGGGCGATCTTGTCGGGCGTGCCGTAGCACTGGGGCACCCATTCGAAGATCTGCTCGGGGGTGCCGTTGCCGGCGATCCCGGCGGCGGCGAGGCCCGAGCCGAAGATGGCGAGCGCGATGCCGGCGTCGCCCCAGAACAGTTCCTCCATGGCGACGGGCAGGGTGAGGCCGGTCTCGTCGCCCATCATGGCGTTCGCCATGAAGTCCATCGAGTACAGCCCGATCTTGGCGGCCTCCTCGACGATCGGATACGGGAACTCCTCTTTCTCGTCCCACTCGTGTCCGGCGGGGCGCACGACGTTCTCGGCGAACTCGTGGACCCAGGACTGGATCTGGAGCTGGTCGTCGTTCAGCTGCAGGGAAAACTCGGCCATGGCGACGGGTACCTCATGTGGTGAAGCGTGATGGACACGTGACT
>JBDZVK010000347.1:0-2792 GCA_040255725.1 Actinomycetota bacterium | reverse complement strand
TCGGCCTTCATCTGCTCGTGCATCGACGCGATCACGTCCGGCGGCGGGTCGATCCTCTGGATCTCGACCCGGGCCACGCGCACGCCCCATTTGTCGGTGGCGTCATCGAGGATGTCGCGCAGGCCGTGGTTGATCGTGTCACGGCTGGTCAGCGCCTGGTCGAGCTGCATGTCGCCGACGACGTTGCGCAGGTTGGTCTGGGCGAGCTTGATCACGGCCATCACGAAGTTCGCGACGTTGTAGATGAGCCGCTGCGGGTCGGTCGGTTCGTAGTAGATGACCGCGTCGACCGACACCACCACGTTGTCGGAGGTGATGACCTCCTGGGGCGGCACGTCGAGCACCTGCTCACGCATGTCGACGATGCGGAGCTTGTCGATGAAGGGCACGATCACCCGCAGCCCCGGCTCGAGCGTCGCCCGGTACGATCCGAGTCGTTCGAGTACGGCCCGCTGGTAGGGACGGATGATCTTGACCGCGCTCGCGACGAAGATCAGAAAGAACAGTGCGATGATCGCAAGCGCGATGACAGCGCCCATCAGGTGGTCCTCCCCGTGGTGGGTGGTCGGTGGTCGTCGGTCGTGTCCGAACCGGGTGCATCACGGCGCGGGGTGACCACGACCCGGGTTCCCCGCACGTCGGTGATCCTCACCGGCGTGTCGGCGGCGATCGGTCGGCCGTCGGCCGATTCAGCCCGCCACCTCTCGCCGCCGAGGAGCACCATGCCGGGCAGGTGCCCGTCACCGATCGCCTCGGTGACCTGCGCGTTCTGGCCGAGCAGGCGGTTCGCGCCGATGCCGGCGGAACGATCGTCACGGTCGAGGCGTCGGGCGAGGGGCCGCATGGCGAGGAACGTCACGATCGAAACCCCGAGGAACACGGCCCACTCGATGCCGAGCGACACGCCAACGAAGGCGAGGATCGCCGCGACGACCGCCCCGAGCGCGAAGGGGGCCAGGAAGAACGACCCGGCCATTGCCATCTCCCCCACCCCGAACACGACCGCTGCAACCAGCCAGATCCACCGCCAGGTGTCGGGATCGCCCAGGTCCATGGCGCAACAGGCTATTCGACCGGCGGCGCCTCGGGGGGCGTGCCGCCGCCGAAGGGGCGGCCGCCGAGCGCCTCACGACCGTGCGGGGAGCACCAGAGCTCCTCGTCCGGGCCCTTGGGCACGATGCCGGACGGGTTCAACTTCTCGTGCACCAGGAAGTAGTGCGCCTTGATCTGGTCGAAGTCGATCGTGTCACCGAACCCCGACGTCTGGTACAGATCGCGGGCGTAGGCCCACAGGGCGGGCATCTCGGTGAGCTTGTTGCGGTTGCACCGGAAGTGGCTGTGGTACACCGCGTCGAAGCGCACGAGCGTGCAGAACAGCCGGACATCCGCCTCGGTGATCGTGTCACCGACCAGGTAGCGGCTGCCCGTCAGTCGCTTCTCGAGTCGGTCCATGGCGGCGAACAACCGGTCGTATGCAGCGTCGTAGGCGGCCTGGGAGCCCGCGAACCCGCATTGGTACACGCCGTCGTTGATGTCGGTGTACACCCAGGTGTTCACCTCGTCGATCTCGTCGCGCAGATGCTCGGGATACAGATCGGGAGCGCCGGGACGGTGGTGGGCGGTCCACTCGAGGGAGAAGTCGATCGTGATCTGCGCGAAGTCGTTGGTGGCGACCTCGCCGGTGGTGGTGTCGACGAGCGCGGGCACGGTGATGCCCTTGGGGTAACCGGGGATTCGGCGGTAGTAGGCCTCGGCCAGCCAGTGGATGCCCAACACCGGGTCGAGTTCGTCGGGGTCGAGGTCGAAGGTCCACGAGCGCACGTCGTGGGTGGGCCCGGGGAGGCCGAGCGAGATCGCATGCTCCAAGCCGAGCAGGCGGCGCACGATCAGGGTGCGGTTCGCCCATGGGCAGGCCCGTGCGGCGACCAGGCGGTACCGCCCCGCCTCGACCGGGTAGCCGTCACGGCCATCCGCGGTGATGCGGGTGGTGATGTAATCGGTGTCGCGGACGAACTCGTCTGAGGCAGCCATGCGGCTCAACCTATCGACGGTTCCTGCCGGAATCGCCTGATGACCCGGCATCCTTGACTCGGGCGGACCGTTCGGGCTCGCTCGCCGTTCGACGCCTCCGAGGAGATTGCCCATGCCCACGATTCCCGGCTCCCACCGCGACCTGCTCGACGCCCAGGTCGGCATCCTCGCCACGATCGGGCCGGACGGCCACCCCCAGGTCTCTGCGCTGTGGTTCGTCTACGACGACGACCGGGTGCGGATCTCGTTGAACACCACCCGCCAGAAGACGAAGAACCTCATGGCGAACCCTGCGGTCACGTTCTTCGTACTCGACCCGGGCGGGTACCGCTACCTGGAGATCCGCGGCGACGCCACGACCGCCTCGGACGACGACAATGCGTTCGGAGCGAAGGTCGCGGCGAAGTACGGCGGGGCGGACGTGCGCGACAACGACGGGCCCGGCGAGTCCCGGGTCACGGTCACGATCGAGCCGACCCGCATCAACGCCGTCGACATGCGCGGCTGAGCCGATCGGTCCGCCGTCGGGACACCCGCCGCGACAAATCAGGGCCCGACGTTCGCGAATGATTCCAACGTGGCGAAGAGCTTGTCGAGGTCGGCTTCGACGAAGATCGCCTCGGGGCCTTGCGGGGCGACGCCGTCGTAGGGGGTCTCGTACACCCGGGCCGCTTCGACCACTCCCCGCTCGGTGAGTTCGTTGATTATCAGGTTGACGAATTCGATCTGGTTCTTCGAGTAGCGCTTGTCGTCGAGGAAGT
>JBDZVK010000346.1:0-2796 GCA_040255725.1 Actinomycetota bacterium | reverse complement strand
GCGACCATGCGGCGCAACAGGGGCACGGCGGCGTAGTGCGGGTCGCGGTACTCGGTGTAGAGCGCGTCCAGGATCGCCAGCGACGTGTCGAGCCCGACCAGGTCCAACAGGGCGAGCGGGCCCATCGGGAAGTTGCAGCCGCCCATCATCGCCTCGTCGATGTGGTCGCGTGAGGCGGTTCCGTTCTCGAGCATCCGCACCGCGTTGTTCAGGTAGGGGAACAGCAGGTGGTTGACGATGAACCCCGCACGGTCCTTGACCTCGACCGGGTTCTTGCCGCACGCTTCGGCGAACGCGGTCGCCGCGGCGATCGTCGAGTCCGACGCGGTCCGGGGACGGATGATCTCGACCAGCTTCATCGCCGGGGCCGGGTTGAAGAAGTGGATGCCACAGATCTGCTCGGGCCGGCCGGTCGCCATGGCCAGTTCCACCACCGGCAGGGTCGAGGTGTTCGTCGCCAGGATCGCGTCCGGCTTCATGATGCCGTCGAGTTCGGCGAACAGGGCCTTCTTGATGTCGAGGTCCTCGACGACCGACTCGATCACCAGATCGCACTCGGCGAGCGCGGCGAGATCCGACACCGCCGAGACCCGCCCGAGCACTTCGTCACGAGTGGCCTCTTCGAGGCGTCCCTTCGACACCTGGCGGTCGAGTGACCTGGTCAGCGACGCGACCATCGCATCGGCGGACTCCTGTGACCGTGAGCGCAGGGTCACCTGGTAACCGGACTTGGCCGCCACCTCGGCGATGCCGGATCCCATGATCCCCGAACCGATGATGCCGACGTGTGTGATCGAAATTGCCATCGAAGCAGGCTAGTGCCGCGTCAGGGAACGTTTGCGACGTTCACGGCGAGTCAGAACGATCGCTCGCAAGGACGCAGGACGAAGGCGCATAGGCAATGCGTCGAGGACGAGGACGCCGCGAGCGGATGTTCTGGCCGGCGTGACGGACTACCAATGTTGCCTGACACGGCACTAGTTCCGTGTCGATCGTCGGCCGGAAAGCCCAGCGACCCCGTCGGTGGACGGCACGAATCCGCCCCGCTACCATCGACGGGCATCGGCGCGTTCCACCCGGAGAGGGGCTTCGATGTACCGCGGGCTCACCACTTCGCCCGGCACCCGGCGGCGAAGGCGGGCCGCGCGGCGCGTGTGGGCGGCGCTGGGGGTCGTGCTGGTCGCGTCGGTGCTCACGGGATGTCGCCCGAACCCGGTCCTGAAACCGGTCACTCCTCCGGGTGGTGACTGGACGGCCCTGGTGTCGATGAACGCGTCGGGCGTCGCCGTCGGTGTCACGTCCCGGGCCGACGGCGCCCACGCCATCGCCTACGACACCCACCGTGGGTCGTTCGTCGAGCTGCCCGATCCCGGCCCGTCTGCCGAACTGCCGTCCGGAGGGACGTTCATCAGGGCCAACGACATCGACGACAACGGCGTGGTACTGGGATCGGTCGCTCCCCGTCCCGACGGGCACGACACCGCCCTGTTCGACACGGTGGCCGGGACCTGGCAGTTCTTCGACTGCTCCAGCTTCTTCGTGCTCGGACGCGGATCGTTGAGCAATTCCGGCCTGGTGGCGTGCGGCGACCACGTCTACGACAGCAACACGAAGACGGCCATCGCGGTGCCGATGCCGCCCGACTGCGACGGGCAGGTCTTCAAGGTGAACGCGTCGTCGATCGCGGTGGGGTCGTGCCACGGCGGGCCCGAGCCCCTGTTCGCGACCGACCTCACCACCGGCACCACGGTCGGGTTCGGGACGGCCGCGGGGATCGTCACCGATGCCGACGATCTGGCGCTGACACCGACCTTCACCGACTCGGGATGGCTCGTCGCGGGGCAGACCGTGAACGGCATCGGCCGGACCTTCGTCTTCCGCGTGCCGAGCCACCTGGGATCGACGGTTCCGTCGCTGGTCGATCTCGGCCCGTTCTCGGATGGACCCACCAGAGCCCCCGCGATCGACGACCACGGGTTGCTTGCCGGAAACTTCCGGATCGGTGGCACCTGGATGTTCGGCACCTACGACGTGGTCACCGGTGAGATCGAGCGGCTCGACGACCGTGCCCTGCCAGAGGCCGTCGACCCCGGAGACACGCTGATCACCGGCATCGACGACACGGGAGCCGTCGTGGGCATCCAGATGAACATTCCGGACGGCCCGATCTACCAGTCGTTCGCGACCGCGCCCGACTGAACCCGGTCGCCGGGGGACCGGAGCACGGCCGTGGCGCCGTGGACTACCGTCGGCGGATGGCCGTGGTCGTGATCGGGATCTCGATGGGTGCGCGATGACGGGAACGCTCGCGGTGGTGGGTGGCGACCCGTTCACCGACGACTGCACGTACAACCGCCGCCTGGTTGAGGCCGTCGGCGCCGACCAGGTTGTCGTGCTGGCCACCGCGGCGGCGTTCGAGCACCCCGACCGCTTCGTCGAGACGGCAGAGCGACACTTCGGGGCGTTCGACGTGCAGGTCACCGCGCCCGAAGTGCTGACGCGCTCCGACGCGATGCTCCAATCCCATGCGGCGGTGGTGCGTGACGCCCGGGTGATCTACCTGGTCGGTTCGTCGGCGATGCATGCCCGCCCGACGCTGCAACAGACCCCCGTCTGGGACGGGCTCGTCGCCGCGTGGAACGACGGCGCGACCGTGGTCGGCTCCGACGCCGGGGCGCAGATCCTGGGAGACCCGATGGTCGACGACCGGGGGGCGGCGTTCACCGTGGGCCTCGGTCTCGTCGAGCGCATCGCCTTCGTGCCCCGCTACGACACCTGGAGCGACGACGCGCTCGG
>JBDZVK010000345.1:0-2800 GCA_040255725.1 Actinomycetota bacterium | reverse complement strand
CGCCGTCTCACCGTGTTCACGGGGGTGTCGGGGTCGGGCAAGAGCTCGCTGGTGTTCGACACGATCGCGGCCGAGTCACGCCGCCTGATCAACGAGACCTACCGCAGCTTCGTGCAGGGGTTCATGCCGAGTATCCCCCGCCCCGACGTCGACGCGCTCGAAGGGCTCACCACCGCCATCGCGATCGACCAGGAGCGCCTGGGTGGTGACGTGCGGTCCACGCTGGGCACCGCGACCGACGTGCACGCCCAGCTCCGCGTGCTGTTCTCGCGGTTGGGCGAGCCCCACGTCGGCCCCCCGGGGGCGTTCTCGTTCAACACGATGACCATGACCGGGGCGGGAGCGGTGACCTTCACCAAAGGTGGCAGGAAGACCCGCGAGAAGCGCACGTTCGAGTATCTGGGTGGGATGTGTGAAACGTGCGAGGGGCGGGGCACGGTGTCCGACATCGACCTCGACGTCATCGTCGACCGCTCCAAGTCGCTGGCCGAGGGGGCGATCCAGGTGCCCGGCTACAGCATGGACGGCTGGTACGGCCGGATCTTCCGCGGCAGCGGCTACTTCGACTTCGACAAGCCCCTCGCGAAGTACACCAGGACCGAGTGGCACGACCTGCTGGAGCGCGAGCCGACGAGGTTGACCGTCGACGGCATCAACCTGACCTACGAAGGAGTGCTCACCAGGTTCCGCTCGTCGGTGCTCGGCCGGGACGTCGACTCGCTCCAGCCGCATGTGAGGCGGTTCGTGGAACGCGCCGTGACCTTCAGCACCTGTGGCGACTGCGGCGGCTCGCGCCTGAACGACGCGGCGCGGTCGTCGAAGATCGACGGGGTCGACATCGCCGAGGTGTGCGCGATGCAGATCAGCGACGCGGCCCGGTGGGTCCGCACGGTGCGGAAGGCGTCGGTGGCGCCGCTCGTCGACAAGCTCGCCGAGACCCTCGACGCGTTCGTGGCGATCGGACTCGGCTATCTCTCGCTCGACCGGCCGGCAGGCACCCTGTCGGGCGGCGAGGCCCAGCGCACCCGGCTGGTGCGCCACCTCGGCTCGGCACTCACCGACGTGACCTACGTGTTCGACGAACCCACCGCCGGACTTCACCCCCACGACGTCGCCCGGATGGGCGCCCTGCTCGAAGAGCTGCGTGACGCCGGCAACACGGTGCTGGTGGTCGAGCACGACCCGGCGATCGTCGCGCTCGCCGACCACGTGGTCGACCTGGGCCCGGGCGCCGGCGCGGACGGTGGCACGGTCACCTTCGCCGGCACGGTGGCCGGTCTGCGACGCAGCGGCACCCTCACCGGTCGCCACCTCGCCGACCCGGTGACGGTGAAGGACGACGTCCGGAGCGCCGACGGGGTGCTCGAGGTACGGGGTGCGTCGTTGCACAACCTGCGCGACGTCGACGTCGACGTGCCTCTGGGGGTGTTGTGCGTGGTTACCGGCGTGGCCGGTTCGGGCAAGAGCTCACTGGTCACCGACGCGATCGCCGGGCGCGACGGCGTGGTCACCGTCGACCAGGCGCCGATCCGCGGGTCGCGACGTTCGTCGGTGGCGACGTTCACCAAGGTGCTCGACCCGATTCGAAAGGCATTCGCCAAGGCGCACGGGGTGAAACCGTCGCTTTTCAGCCCGAACTCCGAAGGCGCCTGCCCGGCGTGTGCGGGGCTCGGGGTGGTCTACAGCGACCTGGCGCTCATGGGCGATGTCGCGGTGCCGTGCGAAGAGTGCGACGGTCGTCGATTCGGTGACGACGTGCTGGCGCTCACCTTCGGCGGCAGGTCGATCGCGGACGTCCTTGAGCTGTCGGTGAGGCATGCCGCGGCGTTCTTCGGTGACGGTGACGGTGACGCCGCGGTGCCCGCGGCGGCCCGCCTGCTCTCCAGAGTGGTGGACGTCGGCCTCGGTTACGTGGGTCTCGGGCAGGCGTTGCCGACGTTGTCGGGAGGGGAACGCCAGCGGCTGAAACTGGCGACGCACCTTGGCGGCAAGGCCGAGGTCTTCGTCCTCGACGAGCCGACCACCGGCCTGCACCTGGCCGATGTCGGTCACCTGCTCGACCTGTTGGACCGGATCGTCGACGACGGCCACTCGGTGATCGTCGTGGAGCACGACCTGGCGGTGATGGCGCACGCGGACTGGATCATCGACCTGGGTCCCGGCGCCGGCCACGACGGGGGCCGGGTCGTGTTCGAGGGCACCCCCGCCGACTTGATCGCCTCTCACGACACCCTCACCGGGGACCACCTCGCCACAGCCGTCCGCGGGCCTGACCACCGAGCCGGCACATCGGGCGTCCGGCGCCGGTGATTCGTCAGAGGCTGTCCCTGGCGCGGGCGATACCGGGCCCGGCGACCGGATCGAGGGAACGCGCCCCTCCCATCAGCGGCCCGATCGGTCAGGCGGCGACGAGTTTGTCCCAGGCGCGGTCCAGTCCCATGCCGAACCGTTCGATCGGCTGGGCGCCGGGGATGGCGTACCTGCCCTCGATGAGGAAGAACGGCACCCCGGTGATCCCGAGCTGCGACGCCCGTTCCTCGTCCGCGCGCACCGCATCGGTGTACGCGTCGCCGTCGAGCACGCGTGCGACCTCGTCACCGTCCAGGCCGACTCCGGTGGCGACCTCGGCGAGGCGGGTCGGCTCCGACACCGCCATTCCGTCACGGAAGTACCCCTGCATCAGTGCGTCGAGCAGGTCGTGCTGCGCGCCACGCTCGAGCGCGAACTGCAACAGTCGGTGTGCGTCGAAGGTGTTGCCCGGCTTGGCCCGGTCGAAGTGGAACACCAACCCGTCGACGGC
>JBDZVK010000035.1:11113-15227 GCA_040255725.1 Actinomycetota bacterium | reverse complement strand
CGTCGGCGACGGCGACGTCGTGCCAGGGCAACGTCGACGAGAACTGCACCGCACCGTGGTACTCGTCGACCTGTCCGGGCACGGCCACGACCAGGTGTTCCGGGTGTACGCCGCCGGCGAGCGCCGCGTCGTGCAGGTCGGTGGCGATCTGCACCAGCCGGTCGATGCGCCAGGGTTCATCCGGTGTGGCGGTCGCCAGGCGGTCGGTCGTGACGCCGCCACCGGCGACCACGGCGGTGCGGACCAGCGTGCCGCCGACGTCGATCGCGAGCACCGCGTCGCCCTCCGACGGCGCCTGTTGCGGTGTGGCTGATCCGGTCACAGGATCCGAGTCTGCCAAAGCACGCCGTGGGCGACGCTGCACCGACAGACCCGTGACCTTCACTGCAGTCCGAGGCGCACGTACTGGTCGTCGGGTGCCTCGACCTCGTCGAGCCCGACGCGCAGCAGTTCGGCGAGTTCCGCCTCGAGCGCCGAGCCGGCCAGATCGTGCGTCTCGCCCGGGTCCTCGTCGGTGTCCCACAGGTGGTTGCCGTGCACCCGCGCGCCGGCCCAGTACGGCAACAGGTCGCCGGGCGCGAACGGCTGGCGGATCACGGGCACGTCCGACCCGGGCATGTGGTCGAGGTACGCGCGGTCGTCGGGGCGGGGCAGCCGCAGGTCGGGATACGCGTGGATCGGCATGGTCGACCACCGGTTCGACCACATCGACAGCGGGAAGTTCTCGTGCTCGGGTGCCCGCACATAGGTGCGTCGGCCGTCGGTGACGTGCACCCACTGCCCCCAGATGCCCGTCAGCGCCGACTCGCGCACCGATCGCGCCTCACCGGTGAGCAGCGGCACGAGCGAAGACCCGTGGGTCCGGTGCGACGGGGTCACGTCGAACACGTCGCAGAGGGTGGCGAACAGATCGACCGTGGTCGTCAGCGCGTCGATCCGGTCGGGTTCGTGACCCGGCCAGGCGACGAGCAGGGGGATCTGCCGCATCGGGGCACGCAGCGGTGTGGCCGGCTTGCCGAAGATGTCGTGTTCGCCCAGGTAGTGCCCGTGGTCGGTGCACAGCACCACGGCGGTGTCGTCCCACCAGCCGCGCCGGTCGAGGACGTCGAGGATCCGCCCGAGATGGTGGTCGATCATCGACAGCTTCGCCCCGTACGCGGCGCGGATCCGTTGCGCGTCGGAGGCCGTGAGCTGGCCCGACGCCACCGCGTCGACGGCGTAGGGCGGCCAGATCAGACGCGGCTCGGGCGAGTCGTCGTACCGCGTCGCCCAACGCTCCGGCGTGTCGAAGGGTTCATGGGGGTCGAACTCGTCGACGACCAGCAGGAACCGCTCCGCGGCGGGCGCCTGCTGGTCGAGCCAGTCGGCGGCGGCCGCCATCGTGCGCGGACCCGGGAAGTCCTCCTCCGCGCGGAACCAGGTGCGCGACAGGTCATAAGGGTGTGCGAGCGGCCCGGGCCGGACGGGCGCGCCCACGAAGCTCGGGTCGGCACACGTGCGCCACGGGTCGCCTTCGTGGCCGCGCTCGTACGCCCACGCACCGAAGTCGGTGTGGTAGTTCTCGCCGCCGGTCTCGAACAGGTGGGGGTGGTCCGACACCAACATGGTGGTGACCCCGGCCCGCCGCAGCTCGAAGGTGATCGCGTCCTCCCAGATCTCGATCGACCCCCACGGCCGCCAGAGGAAGTCGAGCGATCCGACCAGCAGGTCGTGACGGGCCGGCATACACGGCAACGAACCGGTGACGTGCCGGTCGAAGCGCACCGAGCGGGCCGCGAGCCGGTCGAGGTTCGGCGTGTCGAACTCGACGGCGCCGTAGGGACCGATCAGGTGCCGGTTGAGGCTGTCGAGCAGAACGACGACCACGTTCTGCGGGCCCGGCCGCGCCGTGGCGTCGGACGCGTCGGCGTCGCCCCGGTCGGTGGTTGCGGTGGTCGTCATCTCTCACGTCCCCTTGTCGCGAAACACGCGCCGGTCGGCCCGGGCGGCGGTGGGTCCATCGTGCCCGCTCGCCACCCGATCCCGGAACTCGGTCGTGCCGCCCGGGGGTCTCAGGCCGCGGCCGGGGAGGCCGGTAGCATCCGACGCGCATGAAGACCTCCACCCGGGCGCGCTGGATCGTGGTGGCGATCGTCGTCGCCGCATTCGCCGTCATCGGCGCGTTCAGCGGTTCGGGCGAGGGTGACCCCACCGTCGACGTCGGCGCCCCGTCCACCGACGCCGAGCTCACGACGCCCTGGACCACGCCGCCCGACGCGTCCACCGATGCGCCGTTCGAACCCTCGACGACCCCGGCCGTGCCCACCACCCCGGCGCCGACGACACCCCCCTCGACCACGCCGGCTCCGGCGACGGGACCGGTCGCCACCACCCGCTGGATCCTCGGCGGCATCCCGATCAAGGGGCGCGCCCCGAAGACCGGGTACTCCCGGGCCGAGTTCGGGCCGTCCTGGACCGACGACGTGCCCGTCGCCGGCGGCCACAACGGCTGCGACACCCGCAACGACATCCTCAGGCGTGACCTCCAGGTCACCAGGATCGAGCCCGGCACCCACGGCTGCGTGGTGCTCACCGGCATCCTCCACGACCCCTACACCGGCGCGCGCATCGACTTCACCCGCGGGCGACGCACCAGTTCCGCGGTGCAGATCGACCACGTCGTCGCGCTGAACGACGCCTGGCAGAAGGGCGCCCAGCAGATCGGCGCGGAGCGGCGACGGATGCTGGCGAACGACCCGCTGAACCTGCTCGCCGTCGACGGCCCGGCCAACAACCAGAAGGGCGCGGGCGACGCCGCGACGTGGCTGCCGCACAACAAGGGATTCCGCTGCCGGTACGTGGCGCTGCAGACCCAGGTCAAGGGGCGCTACCGACTGTGGATGACCCGGGCCGAACACGATGCGATCGCCCGCATCCTCGCCGGGTGCACCGACGCTCAGGTCGGCGCGATCGGCTGAGTGCCCGCGTCGACCGGTTCGTCGACGGTCGGCTCCGAACCGCTCGAGCGTCGTCGCCACCACCGCCACGCGTACTCGATGGTGGTCGCGGCGAGCAGCACGGCGCACACCTCGACGCCGGCCCGGTAACGGGTGTTGCCGAAGGTCAGCCCCACCACCACGACGGTGATGCCGAACTGTGCACCGAGCGGGTACAGCCCGTAGCGGCGCCGCCGCCAGATCACCGCGCCGCCGATGGCGAGCGCGCCGACGATCCACCAGCTCCACTGCTGCAGGCTCACGACCAGCAACGAGCCGCGGTTCTCCCAGTAGTGGTCGACCTTACGTTGCTGCCCGACCCGCCACAGTCCCCAGGTACGCCCTTCGCGGGCGAGCACGACCTTGGGCAGCCGGTCGGCATGGTTCTTCATGTAGTCGACGGCCGCCCTGCGGTACTCGGCATCCTGTTCGGCGATGTTCACGTCCCGGCCGGCCGGGGGGAGGATCTGCCTGAGGCAGCGGAACTGGTTCAGCCCCATCGCCGAGCCGTAGTAGGCGGCCCCGCAGTTGCCCTGGGCGAGCGTCTGGCCGGCGCCGGTCGACATCACGACCAGGTGGTCGAAGCGCATCGAGTTGTACACGACCCAGGGGGTGAACGTCGCCAGGGGGATCAACGCGCCCACGGCGAGCATGCCGAGCCGTCGGCGCGCATCGTCGCGTGTCGCCCCCCAGACCGCGGGCACGACCACGAGCGGGAAGAGCAACAGCGATTCGGGTCGTGCCGACGCGGCGAGGGTCAGGCCGCCCGCCAGGACGATCAACCACCGCCACCGGTGCTCGGCACGCAGCCGGAAGAAACCGTACAACGCGACGGCGAAGCAGAGCACGAACATGGTCTCGGACATGATCCGACCGTCGTTGCTCCACAGATTCGGGTAGATCGCGGCGAGGCCACCGGCGATCAGCGCGGCCCGGTCGCCGACGACCCGGCGCATGACCGCGATGATCACGACGACCGAGACGACACCGAGCACGGCCAGGAAGTAGCGCTGCGCCATCGGCGACCGCAGGCCGAGGTAGTTCATGACGGTCAGCAGGGTCACGAAACCGGGAGGATGGTCGGCGCCGGGAATCCACGCGCCCCAGGCCGTGTACAGCAGCGGCTGCGCGAACCAGTG
>JBDZVK010000035.1:9445-11013 GCA_040255725.1 Actinomycetota bacterium | reverse complement strand
CTCCGGGTCGACGGTCATGGCGGAATTCGGCGGCAGCGGGGGCATGGTGGAAGGCCCGTGTGGTCGCGCGTGCGACCTCGACAGTCCATGAGGAGAAGCGTCATGACCATCGCCCGTCGTCTGTCCCAGGCTGCACTCGGTGTGCCGTTCATCTGGCTCGGGTACGAGGCCGCGTCCGCTCCGGGTGGCCGGGTCGCGCACGCCGAACGGCTCGGCCTGCCTTCGCCGGAGGCGGCGGTGCGGTTCAACGGCGCGGCGATGGTGGCCGGTGGCGCCGCGCTCGTCGCGAACGTGGTGCCCCGTCTGGCGGCGACCGGTCTCATCGCGTCGCTGATCCCGACGACGCTCGCGGGTCACGCGTTCTGGAACCTCGACACCGACGATCCGGCGCGTACGAACCAGCGCATCCAGGTGCTCAAGAACCTCGGACTCGCCGGCGCGCTGGCGCAGGTCGCCCTGCGGGACTGATTCGTCGCCGGTCGCTGCTCGGCTCGGGCCGCACCCGAGCGGGGTTCGTGCGAGACTGACCGCCATGTCGACGCTGACCGCCGCGCCCCTCGCCGAGTTGCGGGCCCTGTACGAGGACCTGCACGCCAACCCCGAGTTGTCGTTCCAGGAGCACCGCACCGCCGGGATCGTGGCCGACCGGCTCGAGACGCTCGGCTTCACCGTGACCCGCAACGTGGGACGCACCGGGGTGGTCGGGGTGCTCGAGAACGGCGACGGTCCGACCGTGTTGTGCCGGGCCGACATGGACGCGTTGCCCGTCACCGAGGAGACCGGGCTCGCCTACGCGAGCACGGCGCGGGGCACCGATCCCGATGGCAACGACGTCGGTGTCGCCCACGCGTGCGGGCACGACCTGCATGTCACCTGGCTGCTGGGTGCCGCCCACGAGCTGCTGGCCCGACGCAGCGAGTGGTCGGGTCGGCTGCTGGCGGTGTTCCAACCCGCCGAGGAGATCGGCGGCGGCGCCCAGGCGATGGTCGACGACGACTTCTTCGAGCGTTTCGGCACCCCGGACGTCACCCTCGGGCAACACACCGCGCCGGCTCCGGCGGGGTGGATCCTGCAGCGCCCGGGCCCGGCGATGGCCAGCGCCGACATGCTCCGGGTCACCCTGCACGGTCGGGGCGGCCACGGCTCCACGCCCCAGTTCACGGTCGACCCGGCGGTGCTGGCCGCGTCGGTGATCCTGCGGTTGCAGACGATCGCCTCCCGTGAGATCGACCCGCTCGAGACCGCGGTGGTCACGGTCGGGTCGGTCAGGGTCGGCACCAAGGCGAACGTGATCGGCGACGACGCGGTGCTCGCCCTGAGCGTGCGCACGTACTCGGATTTCGTCCGCAACGAGGTGCTCGCGGCGATCGAACGGATCGTGAAGGGAGAGTGTGTGACCGCCGGGTGCACCGAAGAACCCGAGATCGTCTACGAGGAGTCGCTGCCGTTGCTGAGCAACGACGCCGGAGCGATCGGCCGGGTCGCTTCGGCGTTGACCGCTCATTTCGGCGAGGGCGCGGTCGTCGAGTCGCCCCGGATCACCGGCAGCGAGGACTTCGGGCATTTCG
>JBDZVK010000035.1:0-9345 GCA_040255725.1 Actinomycetota bacterium | reverse complement strand
CCGTTCGAGGCCGCGCTGGCCACCGACGCGGCCGGCAACGTCGCCGGGAGTCCCCTGTTCTCCGATCTTCGTCGGCGCATCGCCGAGCTGAGCGCGCAGAGCCCGGTGCTGCGGAGCGATCTGGGTGCCATGGTCACCGGCTACGACGAGGTCCACACGGCGCTGGGCGACAAGCGGCTGCGAAGCGGGATCCCCGAGTTGGTCGGGCTGCAGGGCGTCGCCGACGACGACGCCGTCGGCGGGATCGCGAACTCGGTGCTCGCCGCGGAGGGGCCGCGTCACATCCGTCTGCGTCGGCTGGTCACCAAGTCGCTCACGCCGCGAGCGGTCGAGGTGCAGCGTCCGCTCATCGCCCAGATCGCGAACGAGTTGATCGACGCCTTCGACACCGACGACTGCGAGTTCATGTCGGCGTTCGCCGACCACCTGCCGATCCGCGTGATCAGCCACATCCTGGGGGTTCCCGACGCGGACCACACCGAGTTCGCCCGGTGGAACCAGGCGATCACCTGGACCCTGTCGATGGCGGTCGTCGAGCACGCGGACGAGATCAGATGGGGGCTGGCCAACCTCGTCGAGTACGTGACCGCGCTGGTGAAGGACCGCACCGAGCACCCGCGCGACGACCTGGTCACCTCGCTGATCACGGTGGGACGTGAGGACGACCAGTACGAAGACGGCGACGTCGAGCACATGATCATGGCCATGCTCTTCGCCGGGCACGACACGACCCGCAACCAGCTCGGGTTGTCGGCGTGGCTGTTCGCCACGTTTCCCGACCAGTGGCAGCGGCTGCGCGAGGACCCGTCGTTGACCGTCCAGGCGGTCGAGGAGGTGCTGCGTTTCAAGGGGGCGGTGGACGCCGCGCCGCGTTTTGCCACCGAAGACGTCGAGTTGGGTGGGTACCTCATTCCCGCAGGGACGTTCGTGACCGTCGGTCTCGGCCACTCCAACCTCGACCCTGAGGTGTTCGACGACCCGATGACCTTCGACATCTGCCCGGCGCGGGAGTCGATGAACACCTTCGGCGGCGGGCGGCACTACTGCCTCGGAGCGAACCTCGCCCGGGCGGAGCTGCAGGAAGCGTTCACCGCGCTGGCGAACCGGTTCGCGGTGATCGAGCTCACGGGGGATCCGGTGTGGCGACCACCGATCGGGATCTACGGGCCCGATCGCCTGCCGGTCGCGTTCTCCTAGGCTCTGCCACCGCTTCCCTCGCCCTTTGGCCGCGGACCGTCGGAGATCCGGACATGCCCACGACCCATTCGTTCCGCCCGGCACCGGCCCGGCCGATGCTCGTCGGTGTGCTCACCGCCGCGTTGGCGCTGACCGCTTGCAGCAGTGGCACCTCCGGCGACGGCACGTCCGGGTCGACGAAGGCGGCGACGTCGACGACCGCGACCGGAGCGGCGACCGGCTGGGACGGGCAGATCACCGCGCTCACCTACAACGTCGCGGGGCTGCCCGAGGCGCTGTCGGGCTCGGATCCCGAGGTCAACACCGCGCAGATCGGCCCGAAGCTGAACGCCTATGACCTGGTGTTGCTGCAGGAGACGTGGAAGACCCCCGATCCGAACCCGCTCGCGCCGACGCGGGTGTACCACGAGATCCTGGAGAAGGCGAGTACGCACACCGATTCGGCGCCGATGCCCGAACAGCCGCTGGGCAAGAATCCCGACCGGCCTTCGGCGTTGCTCGCCGACGGGTTGGGCATCCTTTCGAACTTCCGACTCGGCGAGGTGACCCGGGTCCCCTGGGACGGCTGTTTCGGCGGCGCGGACACCTCCGACCACGGCGCCGCGGACTGCCTGGCGTTCAAGGGCTTCGCGGTCACGTCGATCACCGTCGCCGACGGCGCGACGATCGACGTGTACGACCTGCACGGCGAGGCGGGCAGCAGCGCGGAGGATCAGAAGCTGCAGACCGACGACTACACCCAGTTGGCCACCTACATCGCCGAGCACTCGAAGGGACACGCGGTGATCGTCGGCGGTGACACCAACCTGCACATAGAGGCCGACCCGCAGAGCCCCCAGGACGTCGCGGATGCGGAGATCTGGTCGACGTTCCTCACCGCGACCGGCCTGACCGACTCCTGCGACCCGGCCGACTGTGACGACACCGCCCGGATCGACAAGTTCGCCTACCGCAGCGGTGGCGGGTTGGAGCTGGGCGTGGTCGACCGCAAAGTGGAGACCAGGCGTTTCACCGATGCCGCCGGCAAGCAGCTCAGCGACCACGAGGCCGTGGCGGTCACCTTCGGCTGGCGCAAGGCGCGCTGAGCCGGTAAGGCGATCGGCCGGGGCAGTGCCCTGGTCGGTGGACCGATCGGGGGCACGCTCACCGGTCTGTGGGCGCCGGCGCCCGCGGCCGGCGCGCCTCACCAGTCCGAGCTGGGTTTGCGGCGGGTGGACTTGATGTCGGAGCGCCGCTTCTTGGCTTCGAGCCGGCGACGTTTCGATCCCTTGGTCGGTCGGGTCGCCCGTCGCTTCTTCGCGACGACGAGCGCCGCAGCGAGCCGTTCGGCGAGCCGGCGTGCGGCCAGCTCACGGTTGCGCGCCTGGGAGCGGGTCTCGTCGACGCTGACGCGGACCTCCGGCCCGTACCTGGCCACGATGTGGTCGCGTTGCCATCGGCTCAGCGACGGTGAACCCTGCGCGTCGAAGGTCACCTCGACGCGGGAGGCGACCTTGTTGGCGTGCTGGCCGCCGGGTCCGCCGGAGGTGTCGAAGCGTTCGACGATCTCGGCGCGGGGAATCCGCAGCGAGCGGTTCACCACGAGATCGTCGTCGGCCATGCCACCGATGCTCGCACACCCGGCTTCGAATGTCCCTTGAAGTTCCGCCACGGTCGTCGGCCCATGCCCGCGGGCACGACGCCGGTCATCGAGTCGCCGGTGATCAGCGATCGATCGACGCGGCCCGCGGCCCGCTTACCGGCGGACAGCCCCGCGTTCCCGTGGCGAGGAAATCAGCGAGCCTCGGGACAGTCCATTCCTCGGCGACCGCAACGACGAAGCGGGCCCTTTTCCGCGCGTTCCCACCGGACCGTCGAGTGCCCGGACGGCGACCACGAGTTCCCATCGAGCGCAGCAGCGGCTTCCGCAGGTCTGCCACGTCTTCAACGGCATTCAGATCGATCGGGTACGTCCACGCACCCGGGTCGAGTCGCCGGTCAACGACGTTCAGATGGGACGTTCTTGCTGTATCGATGTGGACGTCGAGGAGCTGCGCGTCGATAGAACGGAGCCGCTTCAGCAGCAGATCGAAGCCGGTCACGTAATCCGAGTTCCGAGCCGCCTTCGAGCCGCGGGTCCCGCCCGCGGCATTGATGACGATGCCACTCGGCCGGCCGAGGTCACTCTCGACGAGAAATGTCGCGTCGAGGGGTGCGCCGTCCTGTTCCACGCTCCGGGCCTCGGTACCGGGCAGCGCGGAGCGCCCTTGGAGATAGCGGTGAAGCCGGTACTCGACAAGTTCGGCGACCATCCGGTCGAAGCACGAACCCAGTTCCACCGGCACGTCGAGCTGGAGGCGGAGCACTCCGTCGGTCTGGTTGAACCACGGAGATGCTCCTCGGGGGGAGTTGCACATCGCATTGATAGGGTTGCTCCGCCAATAGGCGAGCCACTCATCAGGTCGGGGCGCGCGCAGGTCATCGAAAGCCGATGTCGCATCGTTGAGGTCCGCGCGCAATGCCGGATCCGACATCACCATCCATCGGCAACTCGCGGCGAGTTCACTGATCGTGATCCCGGACCGCAGCCATTCGGCGCGTTCCAGCACGCGAAGCGTCACCAGCTTGTAGCTCTTCGTGTACTTGCCATACTCGATCCAGCGAAAGAAGTCGGCGGCAATGGCCAGGAGTTCCCTCTCGTCGGCCGTGAGCATGTCGGCTCCCTCGAGAAGTCCGAACCAACCGCCCGCCGCATTGAGCTTGAACGCCTTTCCGAAATTCAGGGCGAGTTCGAGCGCGGTCGGCCGCCGACCGGCGTGGTCACGGGCCCACGAACGCGCGAGATCGAGGAGACGATCGGACTCCCGAAGCGGACCGAGGACGCATCGCAGCAAGTCGACCACCTCGGGTTCGACGATGATCGAACACCCTTCGGGAAGCCCCTTGCCCGGATCGTCGGACCTGCGAACATCCAGCGCATCGACCGCCTCCCGGTCGGTCACCGTGCCGTGGCCGAGCAGCCTCGCCAGGAGGCGTGCCTTCCGGAGAAAGCTGCGATGGTTCCCGACCAGATCGATGACGTCGAGGCGCTCTTTGCCTTCTGCCCGTCGGAGGCCGCGACCGAGTTGTTGGAAGAACACCACCGGCGATTCGGTGGGTCTGAGCAACAGCACGACGTCGACGGACGGGATGTCCACGCCTTCGTTGATCAGGTCCACAGTGAACACGACCGACAACGCACCGGTCCTGAGACGCTCGAGTGACGCCGACCGTGGGGCGGAGTTCTTGCCTGAATGGACGGCAACCGCCGCGACACCTGCCTCCCGAAAATGTTCGGCCATGAACTCGGCATGCTCGATCGTGGAGCAGAACCCGATCGTGCGTCTCGAATCACCGCCCAACTTTCGCCACTCGTCGAGCGCTTGGTCGGCGCGTGCGGTGGTCGCGAGTTCCCGGGTGAGTTCCTCCGGTTCGAATCGGCCACTGCGCCAGGGAATGTGCTCGTAGTCCGCGACGTCGGGAATCGCCCGGTAGACGAACGGGGCAAGCAGACGACGGCTCACTCCCTCGATCAACCCACAGTCGTAGACGAGATTGTCGGCACACAACGCGAGCAGGTCCGCGGCGTCGGCACGCTCCGGAGTGGCCGTCAACCCGAGGGTGAAGGACGGCCGAAAGTGGCCCAGCACCTTCCGGTAGGTATCGGCCGCCGCGTGATGAAACTCGTCGACGATCACAAAGTCGAATGCATCAGGCTCGAACACGTCGAGATTGCGGTTCAGGGACTGGACGCTCGCGAACACTGCGTCCCCGTCGGGCTCCCGCTCGGACCCCGTGAACAAGGTGAGCGCCCCCGCAGGGCGGATGCGACGGAAAACGTCACGCGCCTGGATGAGAATTTCCTCTCGGTGGGCGACGAAGAGCACCCGTCCGAACTCGGGCCGCGTCGCATCGAACGCCGCGAGCCAGGTCTTGCCGAGGCCGGTCGCCATCACCACGAGACCGGCCTCGTGGCCTTCGATCCGTGTGGCCTCGAGTGCCCCGAGCGCCTCTCGCTGCACGCTCCAAGGCGCCGGTGGGTGCTCGGCCTCCTCGAGTCCTTCAAGCGACAACTCCGCGTCCGCATCCGAGCGCTCGGCCTCGTCATCGGGCCCGCCGGGCAGCGGGGCAGCGTGTCGAGCTCGGCGCTCCGATTCGTAGTGTGCAAGCCATTCGGAGGTGAGCGACCGCGACCGCGGGTCACGCCAAAGCAGGTCGAACTCGGCAATCAGATCTCCGATGTCGCTGGTCCGGATGTTCCACTCGACGCCCTGCGTGATTCCGGAGCGACTCAGGTTGCTGCTGCCCACGTATGCCACCCCGGCACCCGTCTCTGACGACGAGAACAGGTATGCCTTCGGATGGAAACTGGTGCCGGCGTCGGAGAAGACGCGGGCGTCGAGTCGTCCGGCCGAGGGGCGGTCCAGTCGGTCCAGGAAGAACCCGAGTGCGCTCGTGTCGGTGATCTGCAGGTAGTCGGTGGTCAGGAGCCGAATGTGTGCTCCTCGTTCGAGTGCATCGTCGAGGTGCCCGGCCACGAGGTCGATGCCCGAACGCATGACGAAGCTCACGAGCAGGTCGATGCGATCGAGGTCGGGGCGGATCAGACTCCGGAGCAACTCGAGTCGGAGTCTCCCGCCCATCGAGGTGACGAGTTCGGGCGGGATCAACGGACCCCGGGGACCGGACAGGCGTTGGAATCCGAGCGGAGTGACCAGACGGATCCCGGTGACCGGAGCGGTGGAGTCGCCGTGGTAGCGCGGGATCACGTGGACATGGAGGCGCTCGGGGCCCTGTCCCGCTGCCGCTCCTGCGTCGAAGCCAACGTTGTAGCCGTCGGGGCCGTACTCGGCATCCAGGCGTCGCTTCACAACATCAACCAGGTCGAAAACTGCCTGGCGCACCGCGGGCGAAGCCGACCACCAATCCGCGACCGGCCGGCGTGCAACCACCAAGGTGTGGCCCTCGCTCGCGCCCGCGGGGTCGGGAACGGCGAACGCCTCGTCGTTCTGCGCGACCCAATCGGCGGGGTGATCCTCCCGGAATTCCGACATCGACGGGTGAACGTAGCCCACCAAGTACGCCCACCGGCACGGGTCGGCCGACCGCCTCGTGCGGTGCGCAGTCGCGAGCAGGGACGCCATCGCAAGTTTCTGTATACCGGTAGGGCAGTGCCGGCTTCTGTGAAGCGGCCCGCATCCGCACGGTCGACGACACGCTGTGCCATCCTTGGATCGGCCCCTCGTCACTCGAATGTCACACCCTGGACGTATGTTCGACTCGATCACCGACAAGAGCATGAGAAGTTCGAGCTACAGGGAGTCGTCGTGGCACGTCGAGGCACCTACAGACCAGAGACACTTTTCGATCCTGTTCACCGGACGCGCGCGGACGACCGCATGAAACGGTCGGAGCCACGTCTCGAGTTCGCGACGCTTGATCTCTTCGCCGGCGCCGGGGGGCTGACGTTGGGTTTCCATCTCGCCGACCTTGGTTACCTGCCGATCTTCGCCGTCGAGCACGATCCCGCCGCCGCCGACACGTTTGCCCGGAATTTCGGTTGCGACGTCTACGCCGGCGACATCGAGGACGCGCCCCGCTACCCCGACGACATCGACGTCATCATCGGCGGGCCACCGTGCCAGGGATTCAGTCCCCTCGGGCGCGACCGTGACGACCGTTCACGGGCTCAGTTGAACGGCCTTTGGAAGCACTACCTCGATGCCGTGCGGACCCTGCGCCCCAAGGCGTTCGTCATCGAGAACGTCCCCGAGTTCCAGCGATCCGCCCAGTTCGCCGAGCTCCTCCATCTGCTTGCCACCGATACCGACCTGCGCGACTACACCCCCGCGTACGGGGTGCTCAACGCCGCGGACTATGGGGTTCCACAAAAGCGCCGCCGTGGCATCTTGGTGGCAATCCGTGACTACGAGGGCGAGACAACCATCGACCGGACCACGGAAGAACCGCGACTTCCCTGGCCTCCGCCCCCGACCCACGGGCCCACCGTCGATGGCAGCGCCTATGTCACCGTGCGCGACGCATTCAACTCTCCGCCGAAATTGCCGTCGAGGACCAAAGGACTCGACCCCTACATCATCGACGGCGCACAGCATCTCCATTTCGGCAGGCAGCCGAGGCCGACGTCTCTCGAGCGCTACAAAGCGATCCCGCCCGGCGGAAACCGCTTCGACCTGATGAGGAACCGCCCCGACATCACACCGGCCTGTTGGTTGAACAAGCCCACGGGCACGACCGACGTCATGGGCCGGATGCGCTGGAACGAACCCTCGCCGACGATCCGAACCGAGTTCTTCAAGCCGGAGAAGGGCCGCTACCTGCACCCGACGGCCAATCGGCCCATCACGCATCGCGAAGCAGCTCGTCTCCAATCATTTCCCGACGACTACATATTTGAAGGAACAAAGATCCAGATCGCTCGCCAGATCGGGAATGCCGTTCCGCCGTTGCTCGGCAAGGCCATCGCCGAATACGTGTACCAGCACGCGTTCGGGGGCACACAGGAGTGAACGACCCACGTCAACCGGCGCGGCCCTTCTCTGCTCGATCGCCTCAGTAGCCGGCCGGACCGGGAGCGACGGGGTCGTGTTCTGTAGCGAGCCGCCAAGACTTCCCCTCGATGACGACGACGCCCGGGCCGGAGACGTCGCTCCTGACGAGCCGGGCACTGATCCAACTGCCCTTGGCCGGCACCGGGAGACCGAGCGATCGGGCGATGCCGGGATGCGCCTTCTGATGACCGAGCACGATGATCCCTTCACCGGCCAGCTTCTTGCGGGCATCTCGCACCCGCTTCGGTCCGTCGTCCTGCCTGGCCACCGTCAGGACGACTTCCCGTCGAACCACCTCCTGCTGCACCAGCCGAAAGAGTTGATCCACACGCGCCTGCCCACTCAGGCCGTGGTCGAGTATGCGACTCCGAACGGCCGGGTCGAGGTGGAGCAGGAGGTTGTCGGGAAGCTGCCCGTCTATGACCAGCCAGCGCATCGAGGCGAGTGCCTCGCGCGTGAACCGCCGCTTCCTGTCCTTGTTCGTGCTCGACTTGAGCGCTCCGTCGTCCGCACGGGTCAGCCCCACGGAAAAGGTCGAGCGTTCGTCGTCAGCCGTCAGACACAGGCACAGCTCACCGACCGCCTCTGTCGGGATCATCCAGCCACCGGATTTCATGGACCATTTTGCGTCTACTTCCTCGCCGACGATCAGAAAGTCCATCCGCCGCCCGCGGGCAAGGCCGAAGGCCGACTGGACGACGATCTCGATCTTGGTCCCGATATAGGTCTTCTCGACCTTGCTCAACTGCTGGAGGTCGTACCTGCCGGTTCGCTGCCCGTCGAACACTTCGTCAAAGCTCTGCCGGATCGCGTCAGCGAAGCGCTCGGCCATTGCCTCCTGGGATGTGAACCAGGTGGCGACCCGTTCGAGTGCCCGATCCCCGATGTCTCCGTCGGACCTCATCACGGCGTTCTCCCCGGTGTCGACTTTGCCATGCGCCCTTTCGCTCATGCGTGTGCGCGCGAGCCCCCGAGTGTTGCAGGTACGGTCGAGCCGTGCCCCGACCACCTGCCTCGTCACCGGATGTTCGACGCCGGATGGCCACACAACGCCGCCGCGACACTCGACCTGAGGTCGAGCTTCGATCGGAACTGCACCGCCGCGGGCTCCGCTTCCGGGTGGATCGCGCGCCGGTGCCGGGGCTGCGGCGGCGGGCGGACATCGTGTTCGGACCCACCCGGGTGGCAGTGTTCGTCGACGGCTGCTTCTGGCACAGCTGCCCGACGCACGCGACTCGGCCCAAGGCAAACGCTGCCTGGTGGCGGACGAAGCTGGAACGCAACGTCGAACGCGATCGCGAGACCGACGGCGAACTGAGTAACGCGGGTTGGGTCGTGCTCCGCTTCTGGGAGCACGATGATCCGATTTCAGCCGCGGACATCACCGAGTCAGCAGTCAGGGAACGGCGATCTGACATTGGCGACCCGCGCCGAGCTCCGCCGGAAATTCTCTGAGAGCATTGCTCCTTCAGCGCCCGACCCGACCTCGGAGTGTCCCACCCTGTTCGTATGATCTGGGCATGTTCGATCCCGCTGCGCTCACCGATACGGGCCGCAA
>JBDZVK010000034.1:11670-15321 GCA_040255725.1 Actinomycetota bacterium | reverse complement strand
GGGTCGGCAGATCGGCCAGCTTCATCACCGTGATGATCGCACCCCGGCCCACCGGCGGGCGGATCCGACCCGGCCCGGTGGCGCAGCCGTCACGGCGACCCAGTCTCTGCCACCACCGTGGATCCCCGCCCCTCCCCACGACCTGATCGCCCCCCTGGCACGGTGCCCGCCGTGCCCGCGGGCACCGTGCTGCTGCCCGCGGGCACGCCCGAGTGGGACGAGACCGCTATTGGGCGACCGGTAGCGCGCTTCGCCGACGGTCAGTGCTTGGGCGGCAGCGTCGCCGCGAACGCGAGGCCCTGGTCGATCCATCCGGACAGGTCGCCGGGATCGTCGAGTTCGGAGCCGGCGAGGCGAAGCCATCCGCGCATGACCCGCCCGCGCATCACCGCGAGTTCGCCGTGGCCAGAGGCAACGACCCGATCGGCGGCATCCGGGTCCACCCGGACCATCATGCCGCCTTGGCCGCTCGCGACAACGGCAATGTGACCCTCGATCAGGAAGGCCAACCCACCGAACATCTTGCGTTCGGACAACCCCGGGTGTTCGCCGATCTCATCACGGATCCGCTGGGCAACGAGCTCGTCGTAGGCCATGACGGCCCTGAGCGTAGCCATCCGTCGGCCGATGATCCCGCGTGCGCTCCGCCGGAGGTCTTCTGTTGCACAACCGTCTCGACGACCGAGATCTTTCACCACTCGCGGCGTGCACGTCGCTGGGGTTTCCCGGCTGCGCCCCACTTGCGTCGCACCAGGACTCAGCCGAACTCGCGGCCGCGAAACCCGACCACGCGTGTTCCTGGTTCGACGCCTGACCGACGACCAGGCCGCCGCCTTCGAAGCGCTGGCCACGACGACGGCGGCGCCTCCCTCAACGCCGTCGGGTGATGGAGTAGCCGCCGGGGCCGACCAGGCATCCGACGATGATGAGGATGATGCCCAAGATGATCTGTCCTTGGACGATCTGAACGATACCGACGATGACGAGAATGACAGCAGCGATGCTGAGAAGGAGGGTCATGACCTGAGCCTGCCCGGCTGGGAGCCGTTCAACCACAAGAGTGCCGGCGAGAACGTGCTCCGAACCGAGTCGGCCATGCCCGCGGCCTTGTTACGCTCACCAGACCATCACCACCCGGGAGGCCGGCATGGACGAAGACGGGCTCGAAGACGCGTCATGGTGGCGCGCCCGTCAGGACGACTACCTGGCCTCGGCCACCACGGTCTGGCTTCCCTCGTCGCCGTTGAACGTCATCGCGCACCTGGCCTGGTCGCGCCGCGACCCCGACCACCGGGTCGACTGGGCGGCGATCGACGACGCGACGCTCCGGCGATGGTTCGCGCGCATCGATCACTGGCAGGACTGCGCCGACTTCGACATCCTCCGTCTGCTCACGCTGTGGTTCGACGGCGGCGCCGACCTGCCCCACCACGTCCGCACCGCACTCGCCGACCGGTTCGCCGACTTCCGCTACTGGTACACCGATCCGGTCACGCTGGAGGGCACCGACGAGCGCTGGTACTGGTCGGAGAACCACCGGCTCATCTTCTACACCTGTGAGTACCTCGCCGGCCAGGCGCTCCCCGACACCACCTTCGGCGTCACCGGGATGACCGGCGAAGAGCACCGCCGACGCGCCGAGGGTCGCCTGGCCGCCTGGTTCGACGAGAAGGCCACCGACGGGTTCAGCGAATGGCATTCCGACGTCTACTACGCCAAGGATCTCGCCCCGCTCGTCACCTTGGCCGAGTTCGCCGACGACGCCGCGCCGGCCGAACGGGCCGCGACGTTCTGTGACCTCGTGCTGTACGACCTCGCGCTCCACCACCACCGCGGCAACGTCGGAGTCACCCACGGACGCTCGTACATGAAGAACAAGGCACGCGCCCGCGACCAACCGGTGTTCGGAGCCACCAAACTGTGCTTCGACGCCACCGACGAGCCGTGGCCGGTCGGCGACGGTGACGACGTCGAACTGCTCCCCCTGGACGAATCCGCGACGCTGCTCGCCCGGGCGACCCGCTACCGCCCACCGGCGATCCTCCGGCGCGTCGCCACCAGCACCCACGAGATGGTCGACCACGAAGCGATGGGCGTCGCAATCGACCCGGCCGGACCGGTCACCCCGAACCCGGAGCGTGCCGACGGGCTGAGCTACACCGACCCCGAGCTGGTGCCCTTCTGGTGGGACCGTGGCGCGCTCACCCCCTGGCAGTTGATCCCCCTGACCATCGCCACCCTCGAGCGCCACGACCTGTGGGACGCCAACCTGTTCGCGATCTTCAAGTTCATGCGCGACGCCATGGGCGCCGACCCCGGGCTGTGGCAGTCGGTCGCCGCCGAGCTGCACCCGATGGTCAACGCGGGCCTGCTCACCAAGGTGCACACCACCACCTGGCGCAACGCCCACGGCATGCTCTCGACCGCCCAGGCGTACCGGCCCGGCGCCGTCGGGTTCCAGCACCACATCTGGCAGGCCACCCTCGATGAACGGGCCATCGTGTTCGCGATGCATCCGGGCAACCCGCCGTCGCCCAACGCGGGTGACTACCTCGACGACGACCGCTACTGGACCGGGTCGGCGACCCTGCCCCGCTCGGTGCAGCACCGACGCGTCGGCATCCACTGCTTCGAGCCCGCGTTCGCCCCGCCCGACACCGACCTGCTCGCCCCGTTCGCGTACGAATCATCCACCCACGCGTATTTCCCCACCGAATGCTTCGACGAGGTCCGCCGGCACGACCACTGGACGATGGCGCGGCGCCGTGACGGCTACGTGGCGCTGTGGTCGTGGCGCCGCCCAGCATGGCGCCGCCACGACCCCGCGGCGACCTACACCGCCGGGCTCACCGGCGACTTCGACCTCGTCGCCGAGGGCGGCGCCGACAACGTCTGGATCGTCGAACTCGGCGACGTCGACGCCTCGGGCTCGTTCGACGCGTTCTGTGACGCCGTCACCGCCGCCGACGTGACGGTCGTCGACCTGCACTGGGACGCCTCGGGACCCCACCCGGGCTTCAGCGTCCGCTATGCGTCGCCGGCAGAAGGCACCGTCGAGTCACGCCCCGACGCGCCGCTCATCGTCGAAGGCCGCGACATCGAGCTCGACCACGACCGACGCTTCGACAACCCCTACTCGTCGGTCGCGCGGGGCGACACCACCGTGACCCTCCGCGATGACACGGGCGGCTGGACACTCGACCTCGCGGCAGGGACCCGGGGGCCACGGTCGGAATAGCGTCTCCCTCCGCAGCGGTCGTCCGCTCTCGCGTTCGATCAACGCACGCGGCAGACCAGAACTCTTTCCCCGGCGCCCTCCACCTCGAACTTCCAGGGAATCGACGAGCGGTCATCGGGCACTCGGAACACTGCGGTTCGCTTCGGCGCCACGCGCGTGATCGGCGGCGCAGTGAACGCACGCGCGAAACGACGCGCCTTCACATCCACGGGACGATCAGAGCCGTCCGTCACCTCGATCACCGCTCCCTGGTCGACCGGGACGACGAGCTCGGATGCGGACCGACCGACCGATCTCACCGACCGAACCGCCGATCGGTCGGGACACGATGGCCGCCCGGCCGGACGTCGCCGAGAAACCACCTGTTCATCAGCGATCATCCAACCGTCCGCGGCGACCCGACTCGTCTCGGC
>JBDZVK010000034.1:0-11570 GCA_040255725.1 Actinomycetota bacterium | reverse complement strand
GGTGAGCCTCCGTTCGGACAGATCCAACCATCGTCGCCACTCGTCGCGATCCAGCGGTGCATCCGTGAACAGTTCGGCCGATTCGTCGATGTTCGAGGCGTACCAGTAGCTGATGAGTCCCCTGAACCGCCTCCGCCACTCCGACTCGTCGGCCTGAAGTGGACTCGCATCGATCAGACCGAGCAACTGCTGTTTCACAGGCGAATCGGGTTCGGCACGCAGACGCTCGCGGGCGGTGGCGCTCAACTCCAGCCGTTCCTGTGCGTCGACCCACGCGTCCACACGGCGCGCGAGCTGGTCGTGGTCGGCCCGTTCGTCGGCATCGAGCAGCGACGCCCTGAGCAGCTCGTCACGGGAGGAGTGCCGGTCCGGTCGCGCCGACACGACGACGGTGACCCTCCGGTCGACTTCGTCCGGACAGATTCGATGCCGATCGAGTCCCCCGGCCTGCGCACGCGGCACGCAATAGGCAACGCCGGCGCTTCGCAGGGCCAGCGCCAACGACGCGTGCAGTTCGTGAGTCGCGAAGCCGACGCCGGCCGACAACTCCACCGTTCCCGCCCCGCGCACCCGTTCGAGCACCGGCGCGTTCATCTGCCCGATGACCCTCTGCAGGTGTTCGTCCTCGTTGGCGTCGACGGCGGGAAGGTTCAACGCGGTGAACGACACGAGGGCCGCGGCGCCGGGCACGACCAGCGACCATCGGACGCGGGGGCCGACCGCACGTACCACATTGATCAGCAACGCGAACCAGACGAACATCGCGGTCGGCCACAGCGAACGGAGGTAACCCGTCGGAGGCCCGAAGTGGCTCGGCGCGGAGTACGTCGACACGACGGCGAGCGCGAGCGCGACAGCGCTCACGACCAGCAACGAGTACCCGGTGTGATCTCGTCGCCAGCGCGCGACGACTGCCAGGACCACGATCGCACCGACGACCACGGCGCCGGCCGCCACATCGAACACATCCAGTTCTCCGACCAACTTCGGGCCGATCGGGCCGCGGAGGAATGAGGGAGCATCGAGGGTGCCGCGAAACCAGAACGGTGGCCGGACGACCACCGAGATCACGTTGTGAATCGCCGTGGGCCACGAGCCGATGTCGGGACGGTCGGCACCGGCGCTCGACACCAGCACCCGGAGATTTCCCGGGTCGTCGACGAGTTGTTGGACGAGAGGCGGAAGCCACATGATCACCGTGACAGCCGCGGCGACGGCCAGACTGCGAAGCATCCGCCGGCGGCGAAGCGGGTGCCCGACGAGATCGATCGCACGCATCCGTCGTAGCCACATCCACAACCCGATCGGCGCGCACAATCCGACGACCGGCACGGTCAGCACCAACACCAGATGGCTCAGCCACAGGAAGTTCCCGATCACCGCCAGGACCGGGATCGCCGTCAGGTCGCCGTCCGCGACCGACCACACCGCGACGAGAAAGAGCGCCGTCGGTACGACGACCATGTCCATCGGCACCGGCGTGACCAGGAAGCCGCTGCCCAGCGACCACAGCAGCACCGCAACCAGCGCCGTACCGAGCACGGCTTCGCCCGGGTGGAGACGTCGGAACAGCAACCATGCCGTGAGCGCGACCCATACCGAATGCAGGAGCGCCATCGCGAGCGGTGGACCCCAGACGTTGCCGAACATCTGGGTGGGCACTGCGATGGCATAGAGCTGCCACGCGCCGGGGAAATAGGCGAAGTGATCGCCGGAGGTCGCCGCCGCCGCCTGCATACCGACGAGTGGGAACGGGCCGTCGAACACGTCGCGCGCACGATTGACCGTCGTCGCCGCATCGGAGTGCGGAAACGAGCGTCGAAGACCGGAGCCGACGACCGCTGTCCAGATGGGCAGGATCGAGACGACGACGACCGCCGGCAAGAGCCATGCCGGCGACTCACCCCTCTTGGTCGAGCCCGAGCGTCCCGAGACGACGTGAGCCCGCATCTCGCTGATGGGTGCGGTCATGTCGAGAACGCGACCGTAGCCGACCCTCCGCGCTCAGGGAGCAGCGACCGGAACCTTCGCACCCCTCGGATCCTCCCACCGGTCGTCGACCGGACGGTCCACCGGCGGTTCGGGCGTCCTTCGGCGACCGGAACGGGATGCCAGGGCCGCAGAAGGGCGCTCCACACAACGGTAGAACACGACCGTCAGACCGAGACTCGACGCAACGCTCAACGCCACGAACCACACCGACGCACGCGACACGGCGAAGCCCGCACCGAGCAGTAGCACCAGGGGCAGGTGAACGAGATACAGGCTGTAGGAGCGCTCTCCGAGCCAGACCACCGGACGGACCGACATGGTCCGACGGGCCACCGGCCAACCGACCAGCACCACCACCAACAGCGCGACCCCCAGCAGGGGCAGAGCTCCGGCGAGTCCGATCCCCAGTTGCGGGTCGATCTTCCCGGTGACGGCCAACGAACCGAGCGGACCACGCGTGGCCAACAACGCGAACGCGGCACCGAGCACGAGCCACCCCTTCCACCGGCTCCGCCACCGTGCCTCGACCACCTGACGTTCGAACGCGGCGACCGCGATGCCCAAGCCGAACATCGGGAGGTAGAGGATCGCCCGCGAGATGCTGTACGACGTGTCGTAGGTGAGCTGGATCCAGGGCTGCGCCGCGACCAGCGACACGCAGGCGAGACCGAACCACACCGGCGCCGTGCGGAAGCGACGGTTCGGTCCACAGCCGAACAGGACCAACGCGACGAAGAAGGCCGGCAGGAGGATCGAGAACCACACCTCCCACCGCAGCGACCACCACACCACGTTCAACGGCGCGTCGATCAACGTCACCAGACCCATGTTCTCGAACAACCGTGACGTCGACGTGCCCGCGGCATCGAGGTCCACGAGTCCGGTGCCCGTCCCGCCGATCGCCTGGCGCATCCCGAGCAACACCACGGCGAGCGCCGCGGAGGCGAACACCGGAGGATACAACCGCAACCCCCGACGCAGGTAGTAGCGGGGCCAGTCGGTGGCCCTGCGCTTCCAGAAGTTCCTCGACAGCACGAACCCACTCAGTACGAAGAAGGCCATGACGGCGACCCGCCCGTCGAACGCCGACCGGATCGGCGAGAGCGTCACGAGCCACGCGAACGCCCCTGCCGACCGGTATTCGTACATACCCTCCCGGAACCACTCGGAGTACCCCATCGAGTGGTACACGACCACCATCAGGGCGGCGACGCCACGTAGCCCGTCGAGGGCCTCGAGTCGTCGGGTTGGCACGTCGTCGTGCTCCTTGGAACGGGTGCGGAGGGACGCCCGGACCGAGACTCCTGCCCTCTCCGCCTCAGCGGCCGTGGTCGAGCGGCGTCCCAGTGTACCGGCGACCGACCCGGTGCCCGACCGCCGCGCATCGAAGGGAAGGATGTCGGTGCTCCCGCCTCGACCCGGTGGTGGGATCGGGGAGGCGGGAGCGCCGCAAAGCGTAGCCGCTGCCCGCGCAGCGCTCCAGTTCGTCGACGACCCCCCGGCACCGAGCACAATGGGGCGATGCAACGACGCTCGTTCGACGACGACCACGAACTGTTCAGGACTGCGGTCCGCGACTTCGCCGCAAAAGAGATCGTGCCACATGTCGACCGTTGGGAAGCAGCCGGCATCGTCGACCGCACGCTCTTCGAGAAGGCCGGGGCCGCGGGCTTTCTCGGCATGGCCATCCCCGAGGCCTACGGCGGGGGCGGGAACGACGACTTCCGGTTCAACCAGATCCTCAACGAGGAGCTCCAGGCGGCGGGCGCGGGAGCGGTCCTCGGCCTGACATTGGCGGCCGACGTCGTCCTCCCGTACCTGCTCCATCTCAGCACCGACGAGCAGCGGGAGCGATGGCTACCCGGCGTCGCTTCGGGCGAGACGGTGACGGCGATCGCGATGACCGAGCCGGGCATCGGCTCGGACCTCGCGTCGATGACCACGACCGCCATCCGTGACGGCGACGTGTACCGGCTGAACGGGTCGAAGACGTTCATCACCAACGGGATCAACGCCGACCTCGTCGTCGTCGCCGTCAAGACCGACCCGTCGCAGCGCCACAAGGGCATGTCGCTGCTCGTCGTCGAGCGCGGCATGGAGGGCTTCACCCGGGGACGGAACCTCGACAAGATCGGGCTGCACTCCCAGGACACCGCGGAACTGTTCTTCGACGACGTCGCGGTACCCGTCGAGAACCTGCTCGGCACCGAAGGGGACGGCTTCCTGCATCTCGTCCACAACCTGCCCCAGGAGCGCATCTCGATCGCGGTGAGCGCGATCGGCGGCGCCAAGGCCGCATTCGAGTGGACCATGGACTACGTGACCGAGCGAACCGCCTTCGGCACGCCGGTCGGTTCCTTCCAGAACAGTCGCTTCGCGCTCGCCGAGATGCGCACCGAGATCGACATCGCCGAGGTGTACGTCGACCGCTGCGTCGAAGCGCTGAACGCCGGAGAGCTCACCGCGGTCGAAGCCGCCCAGGCCAAGTGGTGGACCACCGAGATGCACAAGCGGGTGGTCGACCGCTGCGTCCAGCTGCACGGCGGTTACGGTTTCATGACCGAATACCCGATCGCCCGCGCGTACGGCGACGTGCGGGTCACGACGATCTACGGCGGCACCACCGAGATCATGAAAGAGATCATCGGCCGCGACCTCGGCGTCTGAGCACGGGTCGAGCCGGCGCCGGGTCATTCCATCATCAAGAGGCTCAGCAGCACCGTCAGGATCGCGAACACGATCGCCACCACCACCGTGATGCGATCGAGGTTCTTCTCCATGACCGAGGATCCCGACGCGGCCGCGCCGCCGCCCATGAAGTCGGACAGACCGCCGCCCTCGCCGCTGTGCAGCAGCACGAGAATGCACATGACCACCGCCACGACGACGAAGAGGATTCCGACGAACAGCACCATTGGGCGAGGACCTTCCGGTAGGAGGATGCGCCGACGGTCGCATCCGAGCAGTGGGCGCAAATGCTAGCAGCGGCCTCCACCGCGGCCACCGCCGGTGCCGCGCCGGGTCACGACACGGTCAGCCCGCCGCGAGCTGCCGGAAGTTCACGATCGGGGCGAAGGTGTCGGCGTCGAGCGACGCGCCGCCCACGAGCGCACCGTCGATGTCGGGTCGACCCATCAACTCGACGACGTTGTCGGCCTTCACAGAACCGCCGTACTGGATCCGCACCTGCGCCGCTGCCGGTGCGCCGGCGACCTCCTCGACGACGCCCCGCAGCTGAGCGCACACCTGCTGCGCATCGTCGGGTGAGGCGACCCGTCCCGTCCCGATCGCCCAGATCGGCTCGTACGCGACCACCATTCCGGCGATGTCGTCGGGTGACGAGCCCTCCAGCGCGGCGCGCAACTGGGTGCCGACGCGGTCGAAGGTCTGCCCGGCTTCACGCTCGTCGAGGGTTTCGCCGACACACACGATCGGCGTCATCTGCGCGGCGCGCACGGCCCGGACCTTCGCCCGCACGACCTCGTCGGTCTCGCCGAACAGGGTCCGCCGTTCGGAGTGACCGACGATCACGTACGCGACGTGAAGCTTCGCCAACATGCCGGGGGCGATCTCACCCGTGAACGCGCCCGAAGCCTCGAAGTGGCAGTTCTGGGCGCCCAGGGCCATGCCGATCCGGTCGCTCTCGAGCACCGTCTGGACCGACCGGAGGTCGGTGAACGGCGGATGGATCGACACCTCCACGTGCTCGAGGTCGTCGTCGGTCACCAGGTACGACAACTTCTGGACCTGCTGGATCGCCTCGAAATGGTTGAGGTTCATCTTCCAGTTCGCGCTGATCAGCGGCTTTCGGCGCTCCGACGACGAAGGCTTCGCCGTCGTGGTCGATTCATCGGGCATTCGGGGCCTCCCGGAGGGCTCGGAGTCCCGGCAGGTCGCCGAACTCGAGTAGTTCGAGCGAGGCGCCACCACCGGTGGACGCATGGTCGATCGCATCACGCAGACCGAACTGGGCGATCGCGGCGTTCGAATCGCCGCCACCGATCACCGAGAACCCGTGCGTGTCGGCGACCGCCTCGGCCACCGTCCGGGTGCCGGCGACGAACCGGGGATCCTCGAACGCCCCCATCGGGCCGTTCCAGAGCACCGTGCCGGCATCGGCGATCACGTCCGCGAACGTGCCTGCGGTCTCGGGGCCGATGTCGTAGCCGGCCCAGCCGTCGGGCACGTCAGGCCCGATCTGGCGGACCTCCCCGCCGGCGTCGGGGTCAAAGAGTTTGCCATCGGACGACATCGCCACGAGGTCGCTCGGCAGGTGGATCTCGGTGTCGCCTCCCAGCAGGTCACGGCAGGCGTCGACGTACTCGGGCTCGAACAGCGAATCGCCGATGTCGTGCCCCTGCGCGGCGAGAAACGTGAAGCACATGCCCCCGCCGATCACCAGCGCGTCCGCGATCTGGACGAGGGCCTCGATCACCCCCAACTTGTCGGAGACCTTCGATCCCCCCAGTGCCACGACGAACGGGCGGCGGGGACGACTGCGCAGTCCGCCGAGCACTTCGACCTCTTCGAAGAGCAGCCTCCCCGCGGCGCTCGGCAGTCGCGTGGGCGGGCCCACGACCGAGGCGTGGGCCCGGTGCGTCACGCCGAAAGCGTCGTCGACGTAGACATCCTGGTCGGCGACGAGCCGATCGACGGTCGCCGGATCGTTCGCGGTCTCACCCGGATCGAAACGCAGGTTCTCCAACATGCGGGCGCCGGGGACGAGCTCGGCGAGACGCTCGGCGAGCGGCGCCGTCGACAGCTCGGGCACGACTTTGCCTCCAGGCCGCCCCAGATGGGTCGCGACCGTGATCTGCGCGCCCCGGTCGGCGAGCCACTGCAACGTCGGGAGCGAGGCCGTGATCCGCAGGTCGTCGACGATCCGCCCGTGATCCAGCGGCACGTTCCAGTCGGTGCGGACCAGCACCCGCCGTCCGTCGAGTTCGCCCAGGTCCTCCAGGCGCGGAATACCGTCGATCGGATTGTCCGGCACGGTCATGTCGCGTCGCGGGGTCAGCTCGCGGCGAGCTTCTCGCCGGTGATCCGCACGAGGTCGACGAGGCGGTTCGAGTAGCCCCACTCGTTGTCGTACCAGCCGAAGATCTTCACCAGGTCGCCCATGGTCATCGTCAGCGGGGCGTCGAACGTGCACGACGCCGCGGACCCGACGATGTCGGACGACACGATCGGCGCGTCGGAATAGGCCAGCACGCCCGCGAGCGGACCGGCGGCGTCGGCTGCACGGAACGCGTCGTTCACCTCGTCCTCGGTGACTTCGCGGTCGAGGATCGCGACGAAGTCGGTGATCGAACCGACCGGCACGGGGACCCGCAACGACGTACCGTCGAGGCGACCCTTCATCGACTCCATCACCAGCGAAGTGGCGCGGGCGGCACCGGTGCCCGTGGGCACCACGTTGATCGCCGCGGCGCGTGCCCGGCGCAGGTCGGAGTGCGGACCGTCGACGAGCTGCTGGTCGCCCGTGTAGGCGTGGATGGTCGTCATGAGGCCCTTGCGCACGCCGAACGCGTCGTCGAGCACCTTGACCATCGGCACGAAGCAGTTCGTGGTGCACGACGCGTTCGACACGACCTTGTGGGCCTGCGGATCGAACGTGTCCTCGTTCACGCCGACCACGAACGTGGCGTCGGCCTCCTTGCACGGCGCCGACACGATCACGAAGGGCGCCCCGGCGTCGAGGTGCGCGGCGGCCTGATCACGGGTGGCGAAACGGCCGGTCGACTCGACGACGAGGTCCACGCCGAGGTCGCCCCAGGGAAGCTTGCCCGGTTCGCGTTCGGCGAGGATCTCGATGGTGTGCCCGTCGACCTCGATGCCGCCGTCGACGGCACGCACGTCACCCTCGAAGGGCCCCAGGACCGAGTCGCGCTCGAGCAGCGCCGCCATCTGGTCGAGCGAACCGAGGTCGTTCGCGGCGACCAACTCGATGTCGGCGCCTTGGGCACGGACCGCACGGAAGAAGTTTCGGCCGATCCGGCCGAAGCCGTTGATGCCAACCCGGATGGTCATGGTGTGTGTTCGTCCTCGTCGTCGGAAGATGGGGTGACCTCGGTGGTCGCCGTGGGATCGGCCCCGGCGGGGCCGGTTTTCCACGATCGACCGGTCCGATTCCCCACGAGCATACAAAACCGGTGCTCGACCCCGGGCCAACCGGTCGACGGCCGCTCAGCGGTCGATGTCGCGGTGCGTGACCGGGGCGTCGTAGCCGAGCGCGCCCAGCCGCGACGCGAACGCCTCGGCGATCGCGACCGAGCGGTGCCGGCCGCCGGTGCAGCCGAACGCGATGCCCAGGAACGAACGACCTTCGTGGGCATACGCCGGCAACAGATCCGCCATCATCTCGGTGAGCCGGTCGAGGAACCGGACGGCTTCTTCCCGGTCGAGCACGAACTCCCGGACCGCGGGGTCCTGACCGCTCAAGGCGCGCAGGTCCGGATCCCAGTGCGGGTTCGGCAGGAATCGACAGTCCAGCAGCAGGTCGGCGTCGACCGGCACGCCCGACTTGTAGCCGAACGACGACACCCGGAGTTGCAGGCCGGCGCCTGCGTCCGCGGTGAACAGCGAGGCGACACGCGCCCGGAGCTGGTGGAGGTTCAGGCCGGAGGTGTCGATGACCACGTCGGCCGCCGCGCGCACCGGTTCGAGCTCGGATCGCTCCGACCGGATGGCGTCCAAGAGCGAGCCTCCGCTGGGTTGGGGGTGGCGCCGACGGGTCTCTTCGTAGCGCCGGACGAGGACGTCGTCACCCGCGTCGACGAACACCACCCTCACGTGCCCAACCGACCGCAGGTTCGCCAGCGCTTCGACCAGCGCACCGGGCCGTTCTCCGCCGCGCGCCCCGGTGCCGAGCACGAACGCCACCCGCTCGAAGGGTTCGCCGAGCCCCTCGGTCAACTCCACGATCTTCGAGAACAGTGGGAGCGGGACGTTGTCGATCACGAACCAGCCGAGATCGTCGACCGCGTCGGCGACACTCGACCGACCCGCTCCCGACATGCCGGTGATGACGACGAACTCGACCACGCCCGATCACCGTACTCCCGCACCGATCGGCACCGGCTCACCCATCCGCTCAGGCTTCGACATCGATCCAGTGACGCCTGGTCAAGTTCGCGACCAGCGCGACGATCCCGCAGATCCCGGTGGTGACCGCCACGACCGCCCACACGAGACCGTCACCGGGATGCTGTGAATAGCGCCACAGGATCTTGCCGTAGGCCACGGCCAGCAGCCCACTGACGATCACCTGGCGCCACGGTCGGTGACGGATCACGCCGAGTGCGTCGAGGCAGAACTCGACCACGCCGGGTAACGGCAGCAGCCAGAGCAGCCAGACGTCCCAGGCGTCGGGCCAGCGCAGCCCGAAACCCGCGGCAACGCCGACGAAGATCGCCACGGGATACAGGACCAGGCAACGTCGGCACACGTGCCGGCCGGCCACCACCGCGCAGCGGTCGTAACGCGCGGGCCAGTGGTGCGACAGCCACATCGTGGTGTCCGCGACCGGGGTCGCCTCACGCTCGGCCTCCTGCAAGCGCAGCGCCTCGTCGATACGTCGATCCAGCTCGGCCTCGTCGATCACCCCGCCAGTCTGCCCGCCGGACGCCCTACATTGGCGTGACGACCCCGTCGCGGCCCTGATCGACGGCCGCCTTCGACATCGAGGACTCCTCCGATGGCCCTCCGCCCCGAGATCATCGTGATCGACGACCCCGACCACGTCGCCGACGTCCTCGACGTCATGGCCGGGTTCGCCCGACGCGGGCAGGGATGGGTCAACGTCCGGCCCGAGGTGGCTCCCGACGCGCTGCCGCCTGCCCGCTCGGCGCTGACCCAGTACTTCCGGAGGAACAGCCCCGAGGCGGCACTGGGCACCTGGATGTCGGCTCCGGCCGGTGCGGCGGAGGCGACCCTCGGCGTGCAACACGCGCTGGGCGCCAGGATCGGCCCGCACCTCGGCGACTGGCAACTCGCCTTGCACGACGGCTGGCGCCGGACCCAGGACTCGCCCCGACGCGGGCTGCTGATCGCCGTCCCGGCCGACGAGGCGCATGCACGCGTGCTCCGCTGGCTCCTCGACGTGACCCTGCACGCGACCCGTCCGGAGACGACGGGCCGTTGGGAGGCGAGTCTGTACGCGGGCCGGAGCTGACCGGTCTCACGCTCGCCGGGTGACCAGCACCAGCAGGCGGGGCAGCGTCGTGATCCCGTCGTATTCGGGGGCCCGGGCGACGAAACCCGGGGGCGGCGCCGGCTCGAGCATGTGCTCGATCGACAGGCCGACGGCAGCGAGGGCGTTCACGTAGCGCGACAACGGGCGGTGGTGGAACCCCAGGTGGACGCCCCGGTCGACCTCCTCGAGTCGGAAGTCCTCGACGAGATAGGGGCCGACCCGCCAGTACTGCTCGGGCGGCTCGACGACCTGATCGTCGATCCAGCCGCTGCCCGGGGTCTGGACGAACGGGTGGTTCAGGAACAACACGAAGCGACCGCGCGGGCGGAGCACCCGCGCCACCTCACGGCACGCGTCGTCGAGCCCCCCGAGGTGCTCGAACACCAGGCAGGCGACGGCCGCGTCGAACGAAGCGGCCGCGAAGGGCAACGACTCGGCGTCGCCGCGCACGCCGTGCACGCCCCCTCCCCGGGCTGCCGCCTCGGCCACCTGACGGCGTGCTCGGTCGACTCCCACCACGGTGGTGGCACCGGCCGCGACGGCCCGACGGGCGATCTGACCCTCACCGCACCCGACGTCGAGGACCGCCGCGAACCCGGTGAGCCACTGCATCGCCAGTGGCACGATCTGCTCGGTGTACTCGGGGTCGGCGCCTTCGGTGAAGCCCCGCTGCCACCACGCCGCGTGGCGATCCCAGACGTCGCTCACGCCCGGTCTCCACCGACCCCGACACCGACTCCGGAGCCGGGGTCGTGCAGCCGCTCGTACAACGCCGTCGCGACCGGGTCGGGCAGCCAGCTCAGGGCCTGCAGATCGGCGAGGTCGGCCTCGCGGATCTTCTTGAGACTGCCGACCTCACGGAGCAGGCGGTTGCGGCGGGTCGGCCCCAGGCCCGGAATGTCGTCGAGGATCGAGGCGGTCATGCGCTTACCCCGCCGTTTGCGGTGATAGGTGATCGCGAAACGGTGGGACTCGTCGCGGATCCGTTGCAGCAGGTACAGCGCCTCGGAGTTCCGGTCGAGGATCACCGGTTCGGAACGGCCGGGCAGATGGACCTCCTCGAGTCGCTTCGCCAGCGACACCACCGGGATCTCGTCGGCGAGTCCGAGCTTCTCGAGCACGGCGACGACCGTGGAGAGTTGCCCCTTGCCGCCGTCGATCACCAGCAGGTTCGGTTCGTACGCGAAACGGCCGCGCTCGGCGACGGGACGTTCCCGGTCGGCGAGGAGCCGCTCCAGTCGGCGGGTGAGCACCTCGTCCATGGCCGCGAAGTCGTCGTTGCCCGGCACGTGCACCTTGAAGTGCCGGTAGTACTGCTTGGCGGGCAGCGCGTCCTCCATGACGACCATCGACCCGACGTAGTCGGTTCCCTGCAGATGGCTCA
>JBDZVK010000033.1:0-15405 GCA_040255725.1 Actinomycetota bacterium | reverse complement strand
GGCGACCGGCCGTTACCGGTCGGCGATCGAGGCGTCGGTAGGATGATCCGACACGGCTGTGGACACAGCGGTACTTCGAGAAAGGACGCGGCGTGGACGTACGTGTGGGAGTGAGCTACACCTCCAAGGAGCTCGTGATCGACCTCGGCGAGGACTCCGACGCCGCGGCGGTGCGCGGCGCGGTGGACGAGGCGATGGCGAACGCCGATGGCGTGTTCTGGCTCACCGATCGCCGCGGCCGCCAGGTCGGCGTGCCCGTCGCCCGGCTCAGCTACGTCGAGATCGGCAGCCCCGAAGCGGTACCCCGCGTCGGTTTCGGTTCGTGACCGCGCTCGGCGCGCCCTGAGGCGGCCCTTGTCGCAGAAGACCGCCGACCCGGTGGAGTTGCTGGATCGCAGACTCCTGTTCGTCACCGGCAAGGGTGGCGTGGGCAAGACGACGGTCGCCGCAGGACTGGCCTTGCGTGCGGCCTCGATGGGCAAGCGCACCCTCGTCGGTGAGATCGACGCCAAAGGCGACCTGGCGACGTTCCTCGAGGTCGGCCCGCTCGCCTTCGAGGAACGTCGCGTGCAGGAGAACCTGTACGCGATGTGCATGCAGACCGAGGAATCGCTCAAGGAGTACCTCCGCCTGCAACTGAAGGTCCCGCTGCTCGCGCGCATCGGACCGCTGGCCAGGACGTTCGACTTCGTCGCCTCCGCGGCGCCCGGCGTCAAGGAGATCCTCACCGTCGGCAAGTTCTGCTACGAGGTGCGCGAGCGCAACTACGACCTCGTGGTCGTCGACGCGTCGGCGAGCGGGCACGTGGTCAGCCAACTCGCCGCACCCCAGGCGATCAACGAGCTCGTCCAGGTCGGTCTGGTGCGCAACCAGACCACCTGGATGCTCGACATCCTCGGCGATCCGAGCCTCACCGGTGCCGTCATCGTGGCCACCCCCCAGGAGATGCCGGTGACCGAGACGATCGAGTTGCGCGACCGGCTCGCTGCGGAGACCGACGTGGAGATCGCCGCGATCGTGGTGAACCGGGTGCTGCCCGAGCTGTTCACCGACTCCGAGGAGGCGATCTTCGAGCGGTTCGCCACCGACGAAGGCACGGCCGCGCTCGCCGACGCGCTCGACGACAGCGTCACCCCGCTGTTCGACGGTGCCCGACTCGCGGTCACCCTGCGTCGGACCCAGGCCCGGCACCTCGCCCGGCTGCGCCGCGAACTCGACGACAGCGTCGGTGTGCTGTACCTGCCGGAGCTGTTCACCCGCGCCCACGGCGTGCGGGTGACCCGACTGGTGGCCGACGCGCTCGGCGAGGAGCTTGACTGATGGTCGCGACATCCCGGGCCTCGGGCACGACCGACACCCTCGAAGCGCTCGCGGCGTCACGAGAGGTCCTCGTCACCTGCGGATCGGGCGGCGTCGGCAAGACGACGACCGCCGCCGCGATCGCCGCGATGGCGGCGGTGCACCTGGGAGGCAAGGTGCTCGTGGTCACCGTCGACCCGGCCCGACGGCTGGCCACCGCGATGGGGATCGAACGTTTCGGGAACGCGGAGACGCCGATCCCGCCCGAGGCGTTCGCCGCGGTCGGCGTCGAGCCCCGGGGCGAACTCTCTGCGGCGATGCTCGACACCAAGGCGTCGTGGGACGACCTCGTCGCCCGCCACGCGCCCGACGCGGCGACCCGCGACGCGATCCTCGCCAATCCGCTGTACGAGAACATCTCGGGCCGCTTCGTCCAGAGTCACGACTACATCGCGATGGAACGCCTCTACGACATCCACTCGTCGGGGCGCTACGACCTGATCGTCGTCGACACGCCCCCGACGCGCAATGCCATCGACTTTCTCGCCGCCCCCGAACGCATGGCCGATTTCTTCTCGAGCCGGTTGCTGCGGTGGCTCACCGCGCCGTACCAGTCGCGGGTGTTCACGGTCGCGTCGAAGCCGTTCATGAACGTCGCGGACCGGATCCTCGGCTCGCAGTTCCTGGCCGACATCGCCGAGTTCTTCATGTTGTTCCAGACCATGCACGACGGCTTCGTGGAGCGTGCCCGGGCGGTGCAGGCGTTGTTGTCCGAACGCCGGACCAGCTTCGTGGTGGTGTCGACGCTCGAGGCGGCACCGGTCGCCGAGACCACCTACTTCATCGACGCCCTCGCCGACGATCAGCTCCATCTGGGCGCGATCGTGTTGAACAAGGTGCTTCCCGCGTACCTGCGCTCGACGAACGCCACCCACGCCGCCCGCGCGCTCACCGACCGCGCCGAGGAACTCGCGCCCGGTCTCGGCGACGTGACCGAGGGGCTCGACGCCGGCCCGGACGACATCGCACGGGTCCTGCACGAGGTCGCCGACCGGTTCCTCGACTTCCAGGTCGTGGCGAAACGCGAGGCGGAACTGCGCAAGGACCTGGCCGATCACGCGGACGCGCTCGCGACCGTCCCGTACCTGTCCGACGACATCGGCGATCTCGGCGGCCTGCTCGAGATGGGCGGCCACATCTGGCGGTGAACCCGTCGGCGCTCAGGGGGCGACGGTAGCCTGACCCACGGTGAAACCAGCGGATGACGCCTCGTACCGCACCGGCCCGTTGCCCGTGGTGTCCACGGAGCGCCGCAGCGACCCGGTCGCCCTCGCCCAGGTTCGGGGCCGGCTGAGCGGCGAACGCAAGCGGCACCTGGAGCAGCTCATCGCGGAGTGGCACATCCTGGCCGACTTCTGCTTCTCGGACCTGTTCCTGTTCGTGCCGGTCGACGACGACGCCGAGACCTTCGTGGTGGTCGGCCAGGTGCGCCCCTCGACCAGCCAGACCCTGTACCGCACCGACATGATCGGACGCGAGTGCTCCGAAGAGGACTGGCCGCTGGTCTACCGCTGCTACCAGCTCGGCCAGATCATCGACGGTGAGCACGTGGTCGAGCACCTCCGCGAAGCCGTGCGTGAGGTGTGCATCCCGGTTCGTCTCGACGGTCAGGTGATCGGTGTGCTGGCCCGGGAGACGCCCACCGCGATCGGCCGGGCGCCGGGCGAGTTGGAGCGGGTCTACGCGGAGATCTTCAACGAGTTCGCCCGCATGATCGCCGACGGGGTCTACCCCTTCGAGCAGATGGACTCGGGTAGCGACGAGCTGCCCCGTGTCGGCGACGGCGTGTTCGTGCTCGACCGGGAGGCCCGGATCACCTACATCTCCCCGAACGCCGTCTCCGCGTTGCACCGGATCGGCGTGCACGCGAACACCGAGGGCATGACGCTGGCCGAACTCGGGATCGACGACGAGGTCGTGCGCCAGGCCTTCGACGTGCGTCGACCGGTCACGGTCGAGATCGAGCACACCGACGACGTGATCGTGCTGCTGCACTGCATCCCCCTGGTGGGGCGTCACGCGGTCGACGGCGCCGTGGTGCTCGCCCGCGACATCTCCGAGCTGCGACGGCGCGACCGGCTGTTGCTGTCGAAGGACGCCACGATCCGCGAGATCCACCATCGGGTCAAGAACAATCTGCAGACCGTCTCGGCGCTCCTGCGCCTCCAGGGTCGACGACTGGCCGGCGACGAGGCCAAGGCCGCGATCGACGACTCGGTCCAGCGCATCCGTTCGATCGCGCTGGTGCACGACATGCTGGCCCGCGACGCCGGCGAGGACGTCCCCTTCATCGACATCGTGCGGCCCTTGATCCGCATGGTCGAGGAGGGCCTGGTCGCCCCCGAGCAGCGGGTGTCGTTCAGGGTCGAGGGCGACGGCGGGATCGCCCCGGCCGAGGTCGTCACCCCGCTCGCGGTGGTGTTGAACGAGCTGCTCCAGAACGCCGTGGATCACGCGTTCGGCGCCGACGGTGGCGACGTGGTGGTCGACGTGTCGACCGACGACGACCGGCTCAGCATCGAGGTGCGGGACGACGGTCGTGGGTTGCCCGACGATTTCGACTTCGACTCGGCCACGGGGCTGGGCCTGTCGATCGTCCGGGCGCTGGTGGTGTCGGACCTGTCGGGTTCGATCAGCGCGACGTCACCGGATGGCGACGGGACCGTGGTGGCCCTGTCGGTACCGCTCCGGGGTCACTGAGGCGGGCCCGCTCCGCACGCCCGGCGGGGGCGGGGAGCTACCGGTGCGAAGGTGCGGTGAGTCGGCGGGACTCAGGCCGAACGCTTGGCGGCCTGGTACTGACGGCGAAGAACCCGCCGCTCCTCTTCGGAGGTGCCGCCCCAGATGCCCGAGTCCTGGTTGGTCGCCAGCGCGTACTCGAGGCACTCCTCGCGCGCCGGGCACTCGTCGCAGATCGCCTTGGCGGCCGCGATCTGTTCGATCGCCGGTCCGGTGGTACCCACGGGGAAGAACAGATCCGGGTTGGTGTCGCGGCAAGCAGCATAGGATCGCCACTCGTCCGAGGCGAGCGTGAGGGACAGCAGGTGGCTGGCATTGAGCGCCACGATTCACTCCAAGGGTGTCGGCAGGCCACGATCGTGACCGGATTCACGAGCCTTTGCGCCTGTTGAAGACAGTGTGCTAGGCGGGACGTGGCAACGCTAGCGCGCCGCGCTCACTCCGGCAAGCACTTTTCATGATCTTTTATTCGTCATTGGTGAGACATTTGTCGCACCGATGCGCGCGCCGGAGTGCCGACGTGCCACGATGCGGCCGATGACCGACCAGTTGGCACCCCTCATCTTCGCCCATCGGGGCGTCTCCGTCGAATTCGCCGAGAACACCCTCGAGGCGTTCGCCGCCGCGGCGTCGCGTGGCGCCGACGGGGTCGAGCTCGACGTACACCGCGACGCCGACGGTCGTCTCGTCGTGCACCACGACGCACACCTCTCCGACGGTCGGGCCATCATGGAGCTCACCCGCGCCGACCTGCCGGCCGGGATCCCCACGCTGGCCGAGGCGCTCGACGCCTGTGGCGGGTTGCAGGTCGACATCGAGATCAAGAACATCCCCGGCGAACCCGACTTCGATGCCTCCGGGATGGTCGCGGCCGGCGTCGTCGCCCTGGTCCGCGACCTCGGCATGGCCGACCGGGTCATCGTGTCGAGCTTCAACTACGACGACATCGTCGCCGTGCGGTCGCTCGACGAACGGCTCGCCACCGGTTGGCTGGTGCTCGGGGTCGACGACGTCGACGTGCTGTTGGGCCACGTCGTCGGCGATCGCCACACCGCACTGCACCCGCCTGTCGAGGCCACCACCCCCGAGGTGATCGCCGCCGCGCACCGGGCGGGGGTCGCGGTCAACACCTGGACCGTCGACGACCCGGCGCGCATCGTCGACCTTGCCGACGCCGGTGTCGACGGGGTGATCACGAACGACCCGGCGACGGCCCGCGCGGCCCTGGAAGGTCGGCGCCCACGGGCATGACCAGCGCGAGCACGTCGGGTTCGTGCACCACGTCGAGATGGTCGGTCTCACCGAGCGCCTCGCCGTCCATCTGCACCGGGAAGCGACCGTGGCCGACGACCTCGCAGGCGGTGACGTCGGCCTGGATCGTGACGCCCTCGACCCGCGCGAGCCGCTCGGCGGACGACAACGCGGCGCCGGCGAGCTGGAGGATCCGGAGGAACCGCAGGTCGCGCACCGTGACCGTCGACAGCGGACGGTCGAGGGTCGCCGCCGGTGCGATGTCGAAGGGCCGGTTGCCGACGAAGGTGTAGGGGTTGGTGTTCGCGACGATCGCGAACACCGCATCCTCGACCGACGCCCGGTCGGGGTAGCGGATCGCGAAGCGCGGACGCCGATGGTCGTAGTGGCGGAACCACGCGCTCACCCCGGCCCACGCGAACAGCGGATGACCGGCCCAACGCTTCAGGGGCGCGTGACGCTCGACCTGTTCGACCAGCGCCGCGTCGAATCCGAGGCCCAGATGGAACAGGAAGTAGCGGTCGCCCGCCCGGCCCAGCCCGATGCGGCGGATGGCCGGCTGCGGGTCCCGCAGCGACCGCACCAGCGCATCGGCGGCTCCGATCGCGTCGTTGGGCAGCCCGATCGTGCGCGCGAACACGTTCGTCGAGCCTCCCGGCAGCGGCGCCAACGCGGTGTCGGTACCTGCCAGGCCGTTCGCCGCCTCGTTCAAGGTGCCGTCGCCACCGAGCACGGCGACGACCGACGTGCCCGTCGCGGCGGCACCGCGGGCGAGACGCGCGGCATGGCCCTGCCGGTTGGTCTCGACGACCCGCACGTCGTGGTCGACGGCCAGCTTCGAACCGATGAGCACCCGGATCCGGGCGTTCACCGACGACGACGCCGGGTTGACGATCAACAGGATCCGCACGGTCCCTCAGCCGCTCGGAGGCGTTTCGAGCCCGGGGACCGACCGGCGTTCGGCGGGAGTGCACAACGCACGGGCCGCGTCGGCGGGCTCGCCGGGGATGACCAGACGTTGGTGCTCGAAGGACCGCAGCAGGTTCGAACCGAAACGTCGCAGGGTCATCGGCGATTCATAGGAGGCGCGGAAGCGCATCATCGTGTCGCACTTCAGCACGCCGCGGGCGGTGGCGACCCGCTCGGCGAACGGGCGACCCCGCGGGTCGTCCTGGTGCGGGATCACGACGGTCTCGCCGTCGTTCTCGAAGGTGGGCGGACGTGGAAAGTCGCTCGCCTTCACCGGTGACCCGGGCGCGGTGGAGAGTGCGGCCATCCACGGTTGGGTCAGCAGCTTCTCGTGGCCCGGCCAGCCGCGGTGCTTCAACTTCTCGTGCGCCGAGACCGGGTTCGCCAGACCGAGCCCGTCGAGCAGGTACACGTCGTCGTCGAGGGCGTAGCCGATCTTGCCGACGCCGAGCGCGATGACGATCGGCGTGGGGGCGCGGGTGCTCGCGTAGGGCAGGCGGGTCACCCCGTAGTAGACGCTGCCCGGGGTCGGGTCCGGCGCGATCGGGCCAGGGTTCGTCGCGGCGAAATCGGCGAGCGTCACCGCGTTCTGGGATTCGAACAGCACGGCACGGTCGTCGGACGGCGTACGCAGGACCAGTCCGCACACGACGAGCCAGATCAGCGTCGCCGCGCCCAGCACGTGGCCGACGCCGACCCGACGCGTCAGCCTCCACTTCACGAAGGTCATGGGCGCGACGAACCCGAAGATCGCCGGCAGGAGCAGTCGGGTCTGCATGTAGTCGCCGCCGAGACGGACCATGTACAGCGTGCAGATCACCGCGCCGAGCGCGAACGCCGCCGCCACCAGGGCGCGCCGCAGGTCGTGGAGCGACCGGTCGGGCCCACGCAGGCGGCGCAGGAGCGGCACGTACCCGGCGACGACCACGACCACGAGCGGGATCCAGAACCAGTACGGGTTCATCGTGTCGAGCAGGTACGTCCATCCTCGACCCCAGCGAGACAGGTGCGCGGACTTGGCGATCGCCGTGTTGGGTGTGAGGACCCCGAAGTACCCCATCCGCAGAATCTCGGTCACCACGGGCAGCGCGACCGCCGAGACGATCACGAGCCCGCCGCGCCGCCAGTGGTGCGGGTGGCCGCGGTCGCCGATCAGCACCGCGACCAGGAACACCCCACAGAACGGCGCCAGGTCGGGGCGCACGAGCACGCCGAGGCCGATCAGGAACGCGCTCGGCAACCCGAACCGGTGATCCGAATCGGCCCAGCGTCCCAGCAGCAGCACACTCAGCCCCAGCCACGCGAGCGACAGCCCGTCTTCCAGGCCGGTGGCGATCAGGCGGTACACCGGCGGGAACACCGCGAGCACCAGCGCGCCCAGGGGCACGAACACCGTGCGGGCCGGGTCGTCGACGTCGCGGTCGTCGCCGTGCAGACGCCGGGCGCCCAGTGCCGCCAGCACCAGGCCGACCGCACCGAGGAGGATGCCGCCGATCATGCCGATCCACTCGAGCTTCAGGGGCACGATCGCGTCACCGACCACGAGCAGCCCCAGCCACAGCGGACTCGTGAACGCCTCGACCCGTTCGCCGGCGTTGAACACCGGGCCGTTTCCCGCCTGGATCTGGCGCACGATCCGGTAGTTGATGAACGAGTCGTCGAGGGTGTGTCGACGCAGCCAGGCGCCGAACGCCAGGATGGCCACGGCGACGGCGAGGCCGATCCAGGGTCCCCACTGCACCCACCAGCTCTGCCTGGAGACCTTCGCCGACTCGGACACAGGCGCCGAATCCTACCGACCGACCTCCGGGGCGCCCCACCCCCCGGCGGTCCGGTGACGTCGATGCCGAGGCCCGGACGGATTTGTAAGCGCTCGTACCCGCGCCGGAGAATACATCCATGAACGTGGTCGTCACCGTGAAACAGATTCCCGATCCGGCAGAACCCGGGTCGTTGGATGCGGACAACACCCTGAACCGTTCGGGAAAGCTGATCCTGGACGAGGCGGACTCCTACGGCGTGGAGATGGCTCTCCAACTCGTCGCCGCCGCCGGTGAGGGTGAGGTGACCCTCGTGTCGGTCACCGCCGACGGTGAGGTGTCGGGTCTGCGTTCGGCGCTGGCCATGGGCGCCGACAAGGCGATCCTCGTGTCCGATCCGGCGATCGCCGGATCCGACGCGCTCGGCACCGCCAAGATCCTCGCCGCCGCGATCGGCCGAGTCGAAGGGGTCGACCTGGTGCTGAGCGCCGTGGAGGCCTCCGACGGCTACACCGGCACGCTCGCCGCCCAGCTCGCCGAGCTGCTGGGCATCAACTCGGCGACCTTCGCCAAGCACGTCGAGGTCGCGGACGGCACTCTGAAGGTGCAGCGTCAGACCGAAGCAGGCTACGACGAGGTGAGCACCTCGCTGCCGGCGCTGGTCTCGGTCACCGCCGGTGTGGTCGAGCCCCGCTACCCGTCGTTCAAGGGGATCATGGCCGCCAAGAACAAGCCGGTCGACCAGCTCACCCTCGCCGACCTCGGTCTCGAGGCGAACCAGGTGGGTTGGGAAGGCGCCCGCCAGCAGATCACCGACGTCACCCCGGCCCCCGAGCGGGAGGCCGGCGAGAAGGTCGTCGACGAAGGCGACGCCCACGAGAAGATCGTGGCGTTCCTCGAAGAACTCAAGGTCATTTAGAGAAAGAGCCCGAGAATCCCATGACTGTTTCCAAGATCTGGGTCCACGCCGAGGCCCTCGACGGCAAGGTCGCGTCGATCACGCTCGAGTTGCTCGCCAAGGCCCGCGAGCTGGGCGACACCGTCGAGGCGTTCTACGGCGGCGCCGACGCGGACGCGATCGCCGGTGAACTGGGCGCGAACGGTGCCACCACCGTGCACGCCACCGGAGACCTGCAGAACACCCTCGTGGGTGTCCCGGTCGCCGCGGCGCTGGCGGCGAAGGTCGCCGCAGGCGAAGGCCCCGACGCGTTCCTGTTCGGCACCACGCCCGATGGTCGCGACATCGCCGGTCACCTCTCCGCGAAGATCGACCGCCCGCTGCTCTCGAACAACGTCGAATTGAACGTCACGGACGGCCGGCTCGTGGCCACCACGCCGGTGTTCGGCGGCACCACGAACGTCTCCACCACCCTCGACGACGGTGGCCCGGCGATCGTGCTGGCCCGCCCCAAGTCGTTCCCGGCGTCCGAATCCGGTGGCGGCGCGGCGACCGTCGCCGCGCTCGACGTGCCCGCCGACTCGCTCGGTGGCACCACGGTCGTGGAGCGTCACGTCGAGGAGTCGACCGGCCCGAAGCTGGACGAGGCCGACGTGGTCGTCTCCGGCGGCCGTGGTCTGGGTGAGGCCGACTCCTACGAGATGATCGAGACCCTCGCCAAGCTGCTCGGTGGCGCGCCGGGTGCCTCCCGGGCGATCGTCGACGCCGGCTGGGTGCCCTACGCGTACCAGGTGGGCCAGACCGGCAAGGTCGTGAAGCCGACCGTCTACATCGCCTGTGGCATCTCGGGTGCCACCCAGCACCTGGTCGGCATGAAGGGCTCGAAGAACATCGTCGCGGTGAACAAGGACGAGGAGGCCCCGATCTTCGGTGTGGCCGACCTCGGCATCGTCGGTGACGTGCACAAGGTGCTGCCCAAACTCATCGAGGCCCTCCAGGCCCGATCCTGATCCGTCGGCCGGACCCGCCCGCCCGGGTCCGGCCGATGCCAATGCCGCTTCGCCGTGCCACCGGTGCGCGCCGTCCCGGTTGGGCGCACGTGGCGGGGTCGCGCTCAGACGAGCGGCCAGGGGTAACGGCGACCGGTGGCGTCGTGGGGAAACCTGCCGTCGCGCACCACGGCATGGGCGCGGGTGCACAGCGCGTCGCGCTCGAAGGGGTCGAGGAGCTCGTCGAACACGTCGGGGAGCCCGGTGTCGAGCATTCGGTTGAGATCGTCGAGCAGTTCCGCGTCGATCTCGTCGCCCGCGAAGTCCCAGATGACGGTGCGCAACTTGAACTGGGCGTGGAAGCAGAGTGCGTTGTCGATGCCCCAGATGTGGCGGTCCGCATCGAGCAGACAATGGCCGGCCTTGCGGTCGGTGTTGTTCGCGACGAGGTCGAAGCAGCACAGGCGTCGCAGTTGCGCATCGAGGGCGGGGTCGTCTTGTTCGATCATCGTGAAGTAGTGGTCGTCGTAGTCGACGTCGACGAAGCGCTGGAGTGATCCGTCGCCGAACGGACCGTCGACCCTGACCGTCTCGGGAATGCAGTTCCAGCCCAACGCCCGGGCGAGTTCGCACGCGGCGACCTCTCGGCGCCAGATCCCCGGCGGGAAGTCGCCGAGTGGACGTTCGCCGGCCTCGGGCTTGTAGACGCCTCGCAGCACCGACGCTTCGCCGCGGTCGGATTCGTCGGTCGCCGTGCTCGTGGGCGCAGGTGACAGCTCGACGAGGAAGGTCCCGTTCGAGCTCCAGGCGATCCGCCCGAGGATCTCGATCGTCGCACCCGCGGCGAGGGCATCGGCCACGGCCGACGACCCCGGTCCCGACGGCTCGACCGGATCGGCGGCGGTCATCCGGGCGAGTGGCCGTTGCTCCGCGGGCAGACGTGTCCGTCGGGGTTCATCGGTAGCCCGCAGATGCGACACCGGGCGCGTGACCCGGCCAGGAGTTCTTCGGTCGTGGCGATCAACGACGCCGCCTGGCCGCGGGTGATCGCGAACCGGGCCTCGTTGCCGGTCGGTTCGTCGGTGGCCTCCGACGCGATGATCACGATCCGGTCGCCCTCCGCGTCGAAGCCGAACGCGAGCGATCCCAGCACCCAGGTGGTCTCGACGGGTTCGCGCAGCGCACGACTGTGGGGATCGGGTGCGGTCGGCGGCAGGTCTGCGAACAGTTCGTCGAGATGATGGGCGAGCGCCGCGACGTGCTCCTTCTCGCAGCGCAACGAGACGACGGTTCCGTCCTGGCCCGCCTGCAGGTAGAAGACCCGTGCCCCGGGTTCGCCGACGGCACCGGCGACGAAGAAGTCCGGGTTGGCGAAATCGAACGACGACTCGGGCAAGATCGGCTCCGAACGCTGAGAGGATGCGCCGACAGGCGTATCCGACTGATTAGCACAGTGGCTTTTCCCCGAGCGAAGGCCGGAGATCGTCAATCGTGAGCCGAGACCGATGTGAGCTACCGGCCCGGCTTGTGGGACGGGATGGAACGGGCAAGGTCGGCGCCGGTGGAGTTGACGGCGAGCACCACCGGTCCGGTCGGGCCGTAGCGGACCGCCGTGATCGAACACGGTGAGATCACGATGCGCTGGAACAGGTCCAGCGGGGTGCCGAGCGCGGCGGCCGCCGCGGCCTTGATCGTGTCGGCGTGCGACACCGCGACGATCGTGCCGCCCGGGTGGCGGGCACACAGACCGGCGATGGCCTCGGTCATGCGCAACTGCATCCCGGCGAAGGACTCGCCGCCGGGAAACGTGAACAGGCTCGGTGCCCGCTGCACGGTCTGCCAGTCCTTTCGGCGGGCGAGCGTCGCGATCTGGCGTCCGGTCCAGTCCCCGAAATCGCATTCGGTCAACCCGGCCTCGCGCCGCACCCGCAGCCCACACGCCTTGGCGATCGGAGCAGCGGTCTCGCGGGCCCGTTCCAGCGGCGAGGCGTACACCGCCTCGACGCTGGTGAGCGTCGCGATCCGGTCGGCGACGACCTCGGCCTGGGCACGGCCCAGGTCGGCGAGATGCAGGCCCGGCGCACGACCGGGTAGCACCTTGCCGGTCGTCGGCGTCGAACCGTGTCGGACGAGCAGCACGGTCGTGGATTCGAGGGTTCTGGAGGCGGCCACTGTGAGGGCAACCTATCTGTTCCGCGGCCGTCCATCGCCGCGCCACCGTGAGATCGGCGTCGGAACGGCTGCCGCGCGGTGCGCGGAAGTGGTCGCGGCACGCCCATCTCCTACCATCGGTGGTGTCGTGAGTACCCGCGCGGAACGTGTCGAGGCCCTGGCCGAACTCGAGAGCCGGATCGTGGCATGTCGCCGGTGTCCGCGGCTCGTCGCGTGGCGCGAGGAGGTCGCCGCCACCAAGCGGGCGGCGTACGCGGACCAGACCTACTGGGGGCGACCGGTCCCCGGATTCGGCGACCCCGACGCCCGGGTCGTGGTGGTCGGCCTGGCCCCTGCGGCCCACGGCGCGAACCGCACCGGTCGGATGTTCACCGGCGACCGGTCCGGCGACTTCCTGTACGCGTCGATGTACCGGACCGGTTTCGCCTCTCGACCCACGGCGACCGCCCGCGACGACGGACTGACGCTGCACGACGCGTGGGTCACCTCGCCGGTGAAATGCGCCCCACCCCAGAACAAGCCCACGATCGCCGAACGTGACGAGTGCGCACCGTTCCTGACCCGCGAACTCGAGGTGCTGCCCTGGCGGGTCGTGGTCGCGCTCGGCGGCTTCGGCTTCCAGGTCGTCGCCCGCCACTTCGACATCCGGCCGCGGCCGCACTTCGGCCACGCGGTCGAAGTCGCACTACCCGGCGGCCGCACCCTGCTGGGCTGCTACCACGTCAGCCAGCAGAACACCTTCACCAAGCGGCTCACCCCGGCGATGCTCGACACCGTGTTCGAGCGTGCCCGGGCGCTTTCGACCCGTTGAGCAGGCGTCGGTATCCTTTGACGATGCCCGAAGCGACGATGAGCCGCCAACCGCCCACGCGTCGAGCCGGTCGCCGGGTCTCGACCCTGGTCGCGGCATTGGCCCTCCTGGCGGTGATCGCCGGGGGCTGTGTGGGCCAGCGGGACCCGACGGGGTACTCCGCGTCGGTCCGCGAGGACTTCGTCGCAGGCTGTGTCCAGGGCTACGCGCCGAGTGGTGGTGGCAAGGACCCCCAGGTGAAGCACCACACCGAGTTGTGCGGCTGCATCTACGACGAGATGTCGGACAAGACGACCGGGATCTCCTTCGACGACTTCAAGAGCGCCCAGAGTGCGATCCGCAAGGATCCCGCCGACCCCGCGAACTCCCTCGACAAGCTGATCCCGAAGTTCGGCGGGTTCGTCGACACCTGCAAGTCCAAGACCGAGGCCGGCCCCTGAACCGACCGGGGTTGCGTCGGTCCTGACCCAGCGGTCAGGATCGCGCGCATGGACCTGGATTATCCCGAAGAAGCCGAGGCGTTCCGTACCGAGATCCGGGCGTGGCTGGTCGACCACCTGCCCGACGGCTGGTTCGACGACGACTTCTCGATGACCCCCGACGAGCGTGCCGCGTTCAATGAGGAATGGACCACCAAGCTGCACGAGGGCGGTTGGATCTGCGCGTCGTGGCCGACCGAATACGGCGGCAAGGGACTCTCGACCATCCAGAACGTGGTCCTCGCCGAGGAGTTCGCCCGGGCCCACGCCCCGATGCGCGCCGACTTCTTCGGCGACACCCTGGTGGGCCCCACGATCCTGCAATGGGGCACCGAGGAGCAGAAAAAGTACTTCATCCCCAAGATCCTCTCGGGTGAGATCTCGTGGTGTCAGGGCTTCTCGGAGCCCAACGCGGGCTCCGACCTGGCGTCGCTGAAGACGAAGGCGACCCGGGACGGTGACGAGTGGGTGATCGACGGCCAGAAGGTGTGGACCACCCAGGCCCAGTACGCGGACTACTGCTTCGTGCTGGCCCGCACCGACCCCGACGCCCCCAAGCACCGGGGCATCTCGTACCTGCTCGTGCCGATGCGCCAGGAAGGGATCGAGGTGCGCCCGATCGTCCAACCCGACGGCTCGGCCGAGTTCAACGAGGTGTTCTTCTCTGGTGCGAGGTGCCCGGTCGACAACGTCGTCGGCGGGGTGAACAACGGCTGGAAGGTGGCGATGACCACGCTCGGGTTCGAACGGGGCTCGTCGGCCACGACCAGCTACCGCCGCTTCGCGAAGGAACTCGACCAGATCATCGACATCGCCCGCGCCAACGGTCGCATCGACGACCCGGTGATCCGTCAGCGCCTCGCCGCCCAGTGGAGCCGGATCCAGCTCATGCGGATCAACGGTCTTCGCACCCTCACCTCGACGCTGAAGGGCACCAAGGATCCGGGCGTCGCGGCGCTGGGCGCGCTCAACAAGATGATCTGGTCGGAAACCCACCGCGACACCATGGAGTTGGCGATCGACATCCTCGGCATGGAGGGGCAGATCCTGACCGGCACCGCGGACGACGAGTACGTCGCCGGGGTCGGCAGACGGGTCACCGCGCGCGACTACCCGGCGTCGCCGATGCAGGTGTCGTTCTTCTTCTCCCGCTCGGAGACGATCTGGGGCGGCACCGCCCAGATCCAACGCAACATCGTGTCCGAACGGGTGCTCGGACTGCCCCGCGAACCCCGCCCCGACGAGACCCGCTGAACGTGACCGCCGTCGCTCCCGGTGGTCCGTGGGGGGGCAAGAGGCCGCCGGTAGCATTGCTTGCTCATGGCTGTCGACCCTGAAGGGTCCGGACGTCGTGTGCCCCCGCGGCGGCCGGGGAGCGCGGCCCGGGCATCCGAGACGCTCAGAAGCTCACGGGCTCCCCGGACGCGTGGCGCCGGTCGCCCTGTCGGGACCCCGCCGCGGGCCAGGGGCCGCGGGACGGACGCTTCGGCCACGAAGGGACGTCGGACCGGTGCGCAGCGCGCCCTGATCGGGCTCGGCGGCGTGCTCACGGTGCTCGTGCTGTTGACGGCGTGCACGGTCGGCTACTTCAACTGGCGGCTCGGCCAGATCGAACGCATCGACCTCGGGCTCGCCGACGCCGCGTCCGGAGGCCCCGAGAACTACCTGATCGTCGGGTCAGATTCCCGCTCGGGGATCACCTCGAAGAGCCGCGACGCCGGCGCGTTCCTGAACGATCCGCAGTACCAGTCCGACCCGAACGGTTCGGGCCAGCGCAGCGACACGATCATGATCATGCGCATCGACCCCTCCAGCAAGTCGGCGCAACTCCTCTCGTTTCCCCGCGACCTGTACGTGCCGATCGCGGGAGAAGACCACAGCGACAAGATCAACGCCGCGTTCGCGATCGGGGTTCCCACGCTCGTCGACACGATCCAGCAGAACTTCCGGATCCCCATCAACCACTACGTCGAGGTCG
>JBDZVK010000344.1:0-2843 GCA_040255725.1 Actinomycetota bacterium | reverse complement strand
CCCACACCGTCGAACGTGCGCGGCGTCACCGACACCGAGATCCACATCGGCGTGCTCAACGACGCCGGCAACACGCTCGCACCGGGTCTCGGCGCCAACTACCCGAAGGTCGCGAAGGCGTTCGCCGACTGGTGCAACGCGGCCGGCGGAATCGACGGTCGCAAGATCGTGATCTCCGACCGGGACGCCAAGCTGTTCGACGCCGCGTCCGTCGTCGTCGACGCGTGCAAATCCGACTTCATGCTCGTCGGCGGCGGCGCGGCGTTGGACGAGCCGACGATCGAGCCCCGCGAGAAATGCAAGCTCGGCTCGATCCCGGCACTGAACGCCTCGTACGCGGATCAGACCTCCGAGTACTCCGCCGTCGTGGGCCGCACCTCTCCCACCGAGTCCAACTGGGGGCTGTTCCGCCTGCTCGAACCGGAGTACCGCGACGCGTTCGATCAGATCGGCATCCTCGCGCTCGACACCCCGGACGTCCGCACCGCGTACGAGCACTTCCGGTCGGCACTCGAATCCAAGGGTCTCGGCGTCACGAGCTTCCAGGCGATCTCGCAGAACCTCGACAACGTCCGCACCTACGTCCAGCCACTCGTCGGCAAGTCGCAGGCGCTCGTCCTCGCCTTTCCCGCACCGGAGATCTTCCAGGCCATCACCGACGTGGGGTACTCCCCCGACGTGGTCGTCGACCAGGGATCGGTGTTCGCCAACGCCGCCGCCGTCGACGCCCTGAAGCAGGTGCCACTGGACGCCCCCGTGTACAGCGCGATCACCACCTACCCGCTCGACCGGGCCGCGGACAACCCGACCGCGGCAAAGCTCGTCGAGCTCGAAAAAGCCGCATTCGGCAAGGCCGATCAGGCGAACGTCACCCCGTGGATCACCTGGTTGCTGTTCGCGAAGTCGGCGTCGGCGTGCAAGGTCCTCACCGTGGACTGCGTCATCGAACACGCCACCGCCGAGCGTGCCTACACCGCCGGTGGCCTGACCGCGCCGGTCGATCTGACCGACCCGTCGAAGGTGAACCGGTGCCTCGCCGTGACGAAGGTGAGCGCGAAGGGCATCGTCTACGACGCCGGGCTCACCGATCCCGACACCGGGGTGTTCAACTGCGACCCGGCGAACGTGATCCCGATCCCCTGACGTGGACACCTTCGTCGGCTACACCATCACCGGACTGGTGACCGCCGGCATCTACGCGATCGTGGCCGGTGGGCTCACCCTCACCTACGCCACGACCGGGGTGTTCAACTGGGCCCACGGCGCCTTCGCGGCCGTGGGCGCCTTCTGCTACTGGCAGTGCACCGCGGCCTGGGGCTGGCCCGAACCCGTCGCGCTCGTCGTGTGCGTCGGGGTCATCGGTCCCACCGTCGGCCTGGCCGTGGAAGGCGGGATCATGCGTCGCCTCGAGGGCACCAGCGAGACGACCCGCATGGCCGTGACCCTCGCGTTGCTGATCGGCATCGTCGCGGCGATCGACTGGATCTGGCATCCGGGCACCGCTCGCAACGTGACCCCGATGTTCGGTGAGCGGGCGTTCCGCATCGCCGGGCAACGCCTGCCCTACTACGACCTGGTCGTGATGGGGATCACCGTGGCGGTCGGTGCGGCGCTGTGGTGGCTGTTGTACCGGCACCGGGTCGGGGTGCAGATGCGGGCCGTGGTCGACGACCGCACCCTGTTGAGCCTGAACGGCGTGTCACCGGTCCGCACCGCGCGTCTCTCGTGGATCATCGGCGTGTCGACCGCGGTGCTCGCCGGGGTGCTGATCGCCCCGCGCACGTCGCTGTCGGCGACGTCACTGGCGTTGCTGATCATGAACGCGTTCGCCGCCGCGGTGATCGGACGGCTCCGCAGTCTCACCTTCACCGTCCTGGGCGCGCTGATCCTGGGCCTGGCCACCGCGTACGCCCAGGGCTATGTCGGATCGAACGCGGATCTCCCGGGCTGGCAGTACCTGATCGGTCTCGTGAACGTCGTCCCCGCCGTCGTGCTGTTCGTCGCGCTGCAGTTCCTGCCCGCCGAGCGCCTTCGTGCCTCACGTACGCTCCAGCGCCGCGAACGCTCGGTGCGTCCGACCTGGACGGGATCTGCGGCGCTGGCCGGCGCCGTGGTGCTCGCCACCGTCGCGGTCGTGCCCCTCGTCGGTCCCGGCGATCTGCACACCATGACCCGCATCTGGGGCCTCGCGCTCGTCGCACTGTCGCTGGTGCCGCTGCTGGGGTGGGCGGGACGCCTCGCCGTGTGCCCGTTCGCCTTCGCGGTGGTCGGCGCCCTGGGGTACGCCCACCTCACCCCCGGCGGGGCGTTGTGGGGCCTGGTCGTCGCCGCACTCGGGGGCGCCGTCGTCGCCGCCGGGTTGTCGCTGCTCGCGGTGCGGCTGTCGCCGCTGTACCTGGCACTGGCCACCGCCGCGTTCGCGATCACGCTGGATTCCTGGGTGCTCGGTCTCCCGCCGTTCGACGCCGTGGTCCGCGTCCCGTTCACCGATGTCACGCTGTACCGCCACCGCATCGACCTCTTCCAGGGGGGCTCGCTCGACGTCGCCCGTCCCCACCTGCCGGGACTCGACCTGTCGGGCGACACGGCGTTCTTCGTGTTCACCGCCGTGGTGTTCGCCCTCGCGCTCGTGGCGCTCACGGCTTTGCGGCGCAGCACGTTCGGCCTCGAACTGCTCGCGTCGGCGGACTCGGCGCTCGGCTACGAGACGCTCGGCCGCAGCCGGCGGCGCACCACGGTCGCCGCGTTCGCGGTCTCCGGGTGCGTGGCCGGGGTGGGCGGCGCGCTGTTCGCGGCGGCGGCGCAACGGCCGAGCCCCGAAGCGTTCGGGTTCTTCGGGGGGC
>JBDZVK010000343.1:0-2844 GCA_040255725.1 Actinomycetota bacterium | reverse complement strand
GGAACCAGTACCTGTGGCCCCAGAGCGTCCAGACCCTCGACGACTGGCAGACCGCCCAGGTCGCGCTCTCGAACCTGCCGACCGCCGAACCCGCCACCTACAACGTGGGTGTCGCCGGCGCGTTGATCGTCGCCGTCCCCGTGCTGATCGTGCTGTTGGTGTTCCAGCGTCAACTCGTCCGTGGACTCACCGCCGGCGCTGTGAAAGGATGAACCCGGAGCCGCCCACCGCGACCCGCCGTCTTCGGTAGGTCGATCGACCGAGGAGGTTCCGAATGAAGATCCTGCAGCGTCGAAGCACCATCGTTCCGGCCGCTCTGCTCCTCGCCGCGGCGATCGGCGCCTGCGGGGGGACGTCCGACCGGGCGACCTCCGGCGGGGCGGGCGACGACCTGTCGGAGATCGCCTGTCCGTTGTCGGCCCTGCCCGAGTCGGGCCCCGCGGTGAAGATCTCGCTGTGGTACGGCAACCAGCAGGGCAAGAACAAAGAGGTCATGGAGAAGCTCGCACGTTCGTACAACGCCTCCCAGGACCGCGTGGAGGTGACCGCCGCCGACCAGGGTCAGGACTACCAGGCGATGCTCGGCAAGTACACCCAGGCCATCCAGGACGGCCGGATCCCGAACGTGTTGTTCGCGGACGCGACCCATGCGCAGTTCCTGGTCGACTCGGGCACGCTCATTCCCGGAGGGAGCTGTGCGAAGGAAGGGGTCGTCCCCCTCGAGCACATCTACCCGGTCGTTCGCAGCTTCTACACCCGTGACGGGGCGTACATCCCCGGCTCGGTGAATCTCACGTCGACGATGATCTACTACAACAAGGTCGCCTACGCCGACGCCGGTCTGCCCCAGAAGACGCCGGCGACGCTCGACGAGTTGCGCAGCCAGGCGGAGAAGATCGCGACCGCCGGGATCCCCGACATGAAGTGGCCGGTCTCGATGGTGGTCGCGCCGGGATTCTTCAACGCCGAGTTGACCGGCATCGGCCAGGACATCGTCGACCACGACAACGGCCGCGACGGCCACGCCACCGCCGCGGTCTTCGACACGCCCCGAACGGTCGCGTTCATGAGGTCGCTCCAGTCGCTGTACGCCGACGGGCTCATCGCCAAGGTGTCGAACACGCCGGGCCAGATCGACCAGTACCTGAACGTCGCCCAGGGCAAGTCCGCGATGGTGATCGAGACCTCCGCGGCCGCGACCACCGTCGAGGCCTTTCTCGGTGGCGGCATGAGTGCCGCCGAACTGGCCGATGGCGGGCTGAGCGGGCTGTCGGGCGATGCCAAGGTCGTGCCCGGATTCGGCGAGATGCCGGGGATCGCCGAGCCGGGCCAGGTGCCGGTCATCGGCGGCGCCTACTACGTGACGAACGGGGGCACCCGGGCGCAACAGGCCGCGGCGATGGACTTCATCCGCTACCTGAACGAATTGCCCCAGCAGATCGAATGGCTGATCGAAGGCTCGTACCTGTCGGCGGACGACCGGGTGGCCGAGCAACCGAAGGTGAAGAAGTTCTTCGCCGATTCGGTCGCGGGGCTGGCGCTGAAGCTCGCCTCGGAGCAGGTTGCCGCCGTGCCGGCCGAACGGGCCGGGCCGGTCGTCGGTCCCTTCGACCAGTACGAGAAGATCATCCAGTCGATGATGGAATCGGTGCTGCTCGACGGCGCGGATCCGGCGAAGGCCGTGCGCTCGGCCGAAGCCGAGGTGACGGCGGCGCTGCGCAGTTACAACGACGAGAACGGATTCTGACGACCGGGTGCCGTGCCCGGCAGCGCGGTCTGCCGGGGGTAGCCTGCATGGCGACGTCACCGGAACCCTGATGGAGACCACGATGCGAACCGGAACGAAACGGATCTCGGCCTTGGTGTGCGTGTTGGGCCTGTCGTTCGCCGTTGCTGCCTGCGGAGGGTCGAACGGCGGAGGCACCACCGAGGCGAAGGACGCGACCAAGGTGGAGTGTCCGCTGTCGGCGTTGCCGAAGTCCGGCGCGAAGGTGAAGATCTCGCTGTGGTACGGCGGACTCTCGGGCAAGGCGAAGACGGTCATGACCGACATGGTCGACGCCTACAACGCCTCCCAGAACCGGGTGCAGGTGACCGCGTCCGATCAGGGGTCGGCCTACACCCAGGTGCTCGACAAGTACACCGCGGCCATCCCCGATCGGATCCCGAACATCGTCTACGCCGAATCGTCGATGGCCCAGTTCCTCGTCGACTCCGGCACGGTCATCCCCGGCGGGAGCTGTGCGAAGGAAGGGGTCGTACCCCTCGACCACATCGTGCCGGTGGTCAAGGCGTTCTACACGCTCGACGGTGCCTACGTGCCCGCAGCGGTGAACGTGTCGACACCGCAGCTCTACTACAACAAGAAGCAGTTCCAGGAGGCCGGGATGCCGCTGAAGGCGCCGGGCACCCTCGACGAGGTGCGCGCCGACGCCGAAAAGCTGAAGGCGGCCGGGCTGAAGGACCTCCAGTGGCCGCTGTCGTTGACCGTCAATCCCTGGTTCCTCGAGACGCTGCTCGGCGGTATCGGCCAGAACATGGTGAACCACGACAACGGGCACGACGGTCACGCGACCGCGGCGGTGTTCGACACCCCCCAGACGGTCGCGGTGATGAACAAGCTGAAGTCGATGTACGACGACGGGCTCGTCGCGAAGGTGTCGAACACGCCGGGCCAGCTCGATCAGTACCTGAACCTGGCGCAGGGCAAGTCGACGATGCTTTTCGAGACGTCGACCGCCGCCACCACGATCGAGGCGTTCCTCGGCGGCAAGCTCTCTGCCGAGGAGCTCTCCCAGGGTGACCTCGGCGGGCTCTCCCAGAGCGTCACCGTCGCACCCGGCT
>JBDZVK010000342.1:0-2848 GCA_040255725.1 Actinomycetota bacterium | reverse complement strand
ACCTCGAAACCCTCCAGGCCGCCGTGGCGGCTGGTCTCGCGGGCGAATCCTTCGCCGAGGGCTTCCCGGTAGAAGGCGTCGCTCTTGGGCGAGAACCAGAACGGCAGCCAACCGTCGGCGATCTCCGCGGCGAGCGCGACGTTCTTGGGCCCCTCCGCGGCGAGCATGATCGGCAGGTCTTCGCGCAGCGGGTGCACCGTCGACTTGAGTGGCTTGCCCAGGCCGGCGCCGCCCGGGAAGGGGAGCTGGTACTGGTCACCGTCGAAGGTGACCGGTCCCTTGCGGGCCAGCACCTCGCGCACGATCGCGACGTACTCGCGGGTGCGGGCGAGCGGACGCGGGTAGGGCTGGCCGTACCAGCCCTCGACGACCTGGGGACCCGATGCGCCCAGACCCAGGATGAACCGCCCACCACTCAGGTGATCCATGGTGAGCGCCGCCATCGCGGCGGCGGTGGGGGTGCGCGCGGAGAGCTGCATGATCGCCGTACCGAGCCGCATCGACTCGGTCGACGCCCCCCACCAGGCGAGCGGCGAGATGCAGTCCGACCCGTACGCTTCGGCCGTCCAGATCGAGTCGAAGCCGAGCCGCTCGGCCTCGGCGATCCGTTCGTGGACATCGGCGGGTGGGCCCGACGACCAGTAGCCGGTGTTCAGTCCGAGTTTCATGCGCGTACTCCGTTCACAGGGTCCGGCGTTGCCGCCGTGCAGGTCGTCCCGGATGGTAGCGACCAGGGTCCGGGCCGAGCGGACGAACAACGGCTCCGGCGATCGACCGTGCGCCCGTCGAACGGGTCCGACCCTGCCGGTTCGAGTCACTGCACGACCGGTGTGGGAGCCGATACCATTTCGGCGAAAGCCACGGCGACGAAGGGGGAGCCATGGGCGTCCGGAGGGGTGAAGCTGGGGGCACATCATGACCGACGATTCGGTCCCTGCGGCGCTCGGCGACTCCGGCTTCCACCGGTATCTGGCCGAATGCTTCGATCCGTTCGTGCTGGTGGGCACGGACCTCGTCGTCCGCTACGCCAGCCCGCAGACCACACGGCTGTTGGGCTGGAACGCTTCCGACCTCGTCGGTCGTTCGGTCGCCGACCTGCTCACCGAGGACGGTCTCGCTTTCGCCGCGCGCGGCCTGGTCGAGGTCGACGCGGTCGCCCATGACCCGAAGTGGATCCCGACGCCGGTCCAGCTCTCGGTCCGCACCGCAGACTCGGGCCTCCGGGAGTTCGACGTGACCGCTCGACCGGTGCTGCACGAGGTCTTCGACGGCTACCTCGTGCAGCTCCACCCGCCGAACGCCGCGCAACGCTACGGCGAGGTCACCCGGGCCATTCTCGACGGTCACGAAGAACACGAGATCCTCCCGCTCCTCCCTCCACTTCTCGAACGCGACATCCCCGGCACCCGGGTCGCGATCGGCATCGGCTGGACCGGAGACGGCTTCGACCGGGTCGTCGGCGACGACGAGCTTCTCGATCTGGGCGACCCGCCCCGGTCCGACCTCGCCGCGCTCGACGAGCTCGTGCGTTCCGACCGCGAGGCGTACTCGCTGACCCCGTCATTGTCGTCGGGCACACTCGAGCACGCCCGGAACGCGGGTTTTCTGACGTGCTGGGGCGCGCCGCTCACCGCCCGCAATCCGGCCGGCGCGGGTTCGGCACTCGTGTTGTGGCACTGGTCGATCATCGAACCCGGGCCGATCATGCGGACGCGGGTGAACCGCCTCATCGACCTCGCCAGGCTGGTGCTCGACTGGGCCGACCAGCAACGACGCCTGGCATGGGAGGTGACCCACGACCGTCTCACCGGGCTGCTCAACCGCGGCGAGTTCGTGGCGGAACTCGAGGCCTCGACCGGGTACGGCCGCGCCGTGCTGTTCTGCGATCTCGACGATTTCAAACCGGTCAACGACCGCTACGGGCACCGCACCGGCGACCGTGTGCTCCGGGCGGTCGCCGATCGGATGCGTGCCGTCTGCGCCGCACACGCCGTCGCCCGGCTCAGCGGCGACGAGTTCGCGGTGCTCGTGACCGCACTCGACGACGAGCGCCAGGCGCTCGGGATCGCGGAGGACATCCGGGAGGCGCTCTCCGAACCCTTCGAGGTCGACGACGGCGAGGCGACGGTCGGAGTGAGCATCGGGGTGGCGTGCGACCCGACCGGCGCGTGCTCCGCGGACCTGCTGCTGGACGAAGCCGACCGGATGCTGCGGGGCTGCAAGAGCCAGGGCAAGAACACCGTCCGCTCGATCGTGCTCTGAAGCGTCGAGCCCAAAACGCGACGGGCGACGCGACACCGTCGGACGACCGAGGCGAACCCGGTCAGCTCGAACGGCCACCGGCGACGCCGGCGTAGATGAAGCCGTACGCCTCGTCACGGTGCGGCACGCCGGTGTCGGCGAGCGCCGGACCCCAGTCGCCGTTCACCGACGGGTCGTTCTCCTCCATGCCGTGGTCGGCGACGAGAAACCACGCGGTGTCGTCGAACACGCCGGCCCGCTCCACCGCCCGCATCACCTCACCCAGCCGGGCGTCGGTGTCTCGCAGCGACGCGTGGGCGATCTCGGAATGGGGTCCGCCCGCATGGAACGCCGCGTCGGTCAGCGAGAAGTTCACCCACATGAACCTCGGCAGTGCGCCATGCCGGTTCTCGAACGCGTCCACCGCCTGGGTCATCGACAGGTGGTCGATCCGCGACGAGATCTCGTAGTCCTTGACCGGTCGGACGAACCGCTCGGTGACAAAGGGCAGGTCCTCGGCCTTGGGTGGCGTGTCGATCGCGCCACCGGCGCGCATCGTGGCGAAGATCGACACGTCGGCCCCGTTGTCGCACATCTCGTTGCACGA
>JBDZVK010000032.1:0-15519 GCA_040255725.1 Actinomycetota bacterium | reverse complement strand
GTGGGCGATGAGGGATTCGAACCCCCGACCCCCTGCGCGTCATGCAGGTGCTCTAGCCAACTGAGCTAATCGCCCCGGGACGTGCGATCGTAGCACCGACACGGCGGCGCACTCCCCTCGATCGCAGCTCACATCCAGCCGTTCCGACGGAACAGTCGGTACAGCAGCGCGCAGAAGCCCACGATCACCCCGATCACGATGAAGTACCCGTAGCGCCATCTGAGTTCGGGCATGTTCGTGAAGTTCATGCCGTAGACGCCGGCGACCGCGGTCGGCACGAGCGCGATCGCCGCCCAGGCCGAGATCTTGCGCATGTCCTCGTTCTGCTGCACGCTGATGGCGCTCTGGCGGAGGGCCACCATGGCGATGTTGGCCTGCAGGACGTCGTTCAACAGACGGTCCTGGATCTCGATCGCCTCGGCGGTGCGTTGCACGTGGTCGTGGACGTCGCGGAAGTACGGCGAGGTGTCGGGGTCGATGCCCGGCACCAGCCCCAGGGTCAACCGGTCGAGTGGCCTGATCAGCGGCGTCACCGCCCGGCGGAACTGCGAGACCTCCCGCTTGAGCTTGTAGATGCGCTCGACGTGGTCGCTGTCCTCGTTCGAGAACACCTGCGCCTCGATCTGATCCACGTCGGTGTTGATGAACTCGGTCGTCTGCTCGTACTGGTCGACGACCCGGTCCGCGATCCGGTAGAGGACACCGGAAGGTCCGAGCGCGGCGAACTCGGATCCGGCATCGAGTTCGGCCCGCAGATGTCGGAGTACGGCCGTCGGCCCGTGCCGGACCGTCACCACGAACCCCTTCCCGATGAAGATCGCGATCTCGGAGACCTCGACGATTTCGGTGTGATCGATGTAGTCCACCGGTTTGAGCACGATGAACACCACGTCGTCGTAGACCTCGAGCTTGGGTCGCTGGTGTGCCGACACGGCGTCCTCGACGGCGAGCGGCGGCAGGTCGAAGGCGCGGGCGACGCCGGCGATGTCGCCTTCGGAGGGCTGGCGCAGACCGATCCACACGAAACCGCTCGTCGTCCGCGAGAGCGCCGCGGCCTCGGCGACCGACAGGTGCCCGGCGCCGCGGCGACCATCCTCGTAGACCGCGCTGTCACCGACCACACCCGGTGAGAACTCCACCGACCCCGTGGTCTCGCCGCCAGTCATGCCCCTCCGTCACCGTCGCCGCGCAGACCGAACGGGACCCTGCGACCGGAGCGCGCGTCGCAGCTCGAGACCGGGATGTCGCCGAAGTGCACGAGCACCAGTATGTCCCACCACCACGACGCTCCGGCCCCATGGTGTGATCGGCCCGATCGCCGGTCGGGCAACCTGCGCCCGCGCCGGGACCGCCCTCGTCGCACCTCGCGGCGTCGTGTTCCCCGGCGCACCGCGTGCGCGCCTTGGTCCGCGCGTGTTCGCGCGCCACGACCGTGGCTCGCGTGGGCGTCGCAAGTGCCGGCCGACACGGCACTAATGTCGTCTCGTCGAGCCCATCGGACCCGCCGAACGCGGCGATCCCCGATCGACGAGCCGAGATCCCGCGCTTCATGGCTGCCGCCCTCTCCCCGCCCTCGACCGCCGACGAACCCGAAACCCGGAGCCGTCGATGGGCGCTCCGCCCGCCGGGCGCCCGTACGTGGCGCCGGTTCTACGTCGTCGCCGCGCTCGCCATCGGCCTCGCGACCCTGATCATCCGACCGAACCTCTCCGGCACCGACGAGTTCTCGCATTTCGCCCGCATCGTGACCCTCGGCCACGGCCTCGTCGTCCCGGCGACCGACGACGCGATGGCCCGCCCGTACCGCTTGGACGCCTGCGAACGCACGGCGATCATCGCCGCGTTCACGAGGTACCACCTGTCCGAGGGCGCCCACAGACCGGGCTTCGGCGAACAGTTCGACGCCGTGCCGTGCGGCACGGCACCGACGGTGCCCACCTCCGCCGCCGATTCACGGGCGCCGAACGCCGACGTCAATCCCCCCACGGTGTATCTGCCGACCGCGATCGGCTACCGCGCGGGGACGGCGCTCGGCGGCATCACCTGGGGCGTCCTGACCGCGCGGTTGGTGCAGCTGATCGCCGCGGTCGCTCTGACGTGGCTCGCGTTGCGCATCCTGCCGCGGGGGCACGGGCTGCTCGTCACGGTCGCGCTGTTGCCGGCCGTCGTCCAGATCGACGCCCAACTCAGCGCCGATCCGCTCAGCAATGCCGCGGCGTTCATCTGGATCGCGCTGGTGCTCCGCACCATCGACGAGGTCGCGGGTTCCGGCGAGCCTCCCGGTCGCCGCCGCGTCATCGAACTCGCCGCAGCCGGTATCGGCCTCGCCGTCACCAAGCCCTTTCTTGCGCCCCTCCTGCTCGCGTCGTTGGCCATTCCACGGGTCGGGACCCGGGCGAAGGACCAGCTCGCACGTCTGACCGCGCTCGTGCTCCCGGCCGCGGTGCTGATCGCCGGGTGGTACTTCCTCGTCGTGTCGCGCATCGACATCGTCGTCCCGATCAGACGAGCCGACAGCGCTGCTGCGTCCCAGGCGATCCTGCAGCATCCCATGAGCTTTCTCGCGGCCGTCGGCCGCGGGCTGAGCGACCCGGCCGAACTTCGCCGTGCGCTGAACGAGGTGGTCGAACTGCTGCTCCACGACGGGCCTTCGGCGACCGCCGTCTGGGCGACGGTCATGGGCATCGCGTGCGTCGTCGCCGTCGTCGCGGCCTGGTGGGGCGGTCGCGGGGCCGGACGCTTCACGCTCCCGTTCGACCGGGTGCGCGTCGCCGTGATCGCCGCCCTCGTGGTCGTCGAGGTCGTGATCATCGAGTACGGCGTCGCCATCTCCTACAACGCCCCGATGACCGATCAGATCACCGGCCTGCAGGGCCGCTATCTCGTACCGCTGATCCCGCTCGCGTACGTCGCGACCCGACCCCGCCGCGACCTCGGAACCCGCGCCCAGGGCGTGGCGTCGGTGGGCGCGATCGTGCTCGTGGTGATCGCGAACGTCTGGAGTCTCGGGTCGGCCTCCGCGACCTTCTATGCGTGAGCGCGACCGCACCACCGCGACCTGTCGCCGAGACGGGTCAGGCGGCGACCAGACGGGCGTGATCGTCGAGTACGGCCAGCACCGACCGCTCGTCTCCCATCGGCACCCGAAGGACGACCTCGTCGCAGCCCAACTCGGCGTAATGCCGCAGTTTGTCTTCGGTCGGCACCACCCCGAAGGGCACCACCGAAGGGGTCCCGCTCCGCCCGGCCGCGTGCCACGCTCGTACGAGGTGGGGGATCTGCTCGGTCAGGCCGCTGCCACCGATCGGCATCCACCCGTCGGCGTGCGCGGCGATCGCCGCGAAGAGCTTCGGGCCGGCTCCGCCACCGACGAGGGTCCGGACGCGTGGTTGCTGCACGGTCTTGGGCCACGCGTATGCGGCTTCGAGCGTCACGTGTTCGCCGTGGTACGACGCCTCCTCACGAGACCACAGGGCCTGCATCGCCCCGAGCTTCTCGGCGACCAGTTCACGCCGGGTGGCGAAGTCCACGCCATGATCGGCGGCCTCGGCCCGGTTCCATCCGTAACCGAGTCCCAGGACGAAGCGACCACCCGAACAGTGGTCGAGCGTGGCGATCTGCTTGGCGAGGCCGATCGGATCGTGCTGCGCGACCAACAGCACGCCGGTGCCGAGCCCGATGCGGTCGGTCACCGCGGCCGCCATGGCGAGCGCCACGAGCGGGTCGAGGCCGCGCCGGTAGTCCTCGAGCCGTACTCCCTCGACCAGGCCCGGCGGTTCGGCTGCCCGCACCGGCAGATGCGTGTGTTCGGGAAGGTAGAGCGCATCGAACCCGCGTGCCTCGACCGCCGCGCCGAGCGTCGCAGGATCGATCCCGCCGTCGGTGAGGAACACCGTGATCCCGATACGCATGTTCCACAGTATGGTCGGGCCGATCGGGCGCCTGGTCCCCGGGCCCGCGAGGTACCGTTCCGGTACGCTCCGAACCGGATCCGATCCGTCGAGGACCTGCATGTCCGCCCGGCGGCGAGCCGGAAGGATGTGACCTGACCGCCACCACGACGTCTCCCCCGACCAGGCTGCTGCGGCCGACGCCTCGGGGCCCCCGGCCACTCCGGCGTCCGGGTCGTCGGGCCGTTCCTGGCGTCGGTTCTACGTGGTCGCGGCCGTGCTCATCGGCTTGGCGAGCGCGTTCCTGCGGCCGCCGTTGTCGGGGACCGACGAGTTCGCCCACTTCATGCGTACCCTCACGCTAGGTCGCGGTCAGGTCGTCCCGGCCACCAGCGACACCATGGCCGAGGGCCATCGCATCAAGCGCTGCGAGTGGTACCTGATGGCGGGCATCTTCGGCACCTACCAGAAGGATGCGACCGAGGCCCGGCCGCACTTCGGGGACCAGTTCAGACGAACCACCTGTGACGCCGATTCCTCCGGCCGGATGAGCGCCGCCAGGTCCCGGTCTCCGGCCTCGGACGTCAATCCACCCACGGTCTTCCTGCCGGCGGCCGTGGGCTACCGCATCGTCGAGCCGATCTGGGGTCCCCTCCTCGGCACCCTCGGCGCGCGCCTCGTGCAGCTCGCGGTGGGCGTCGCGCTGACGTGGCTCGCCCTGCGTATCCTGCCGCGGGGTCATGGCCTCATGGTCGTGATCGCACTGGTGCCGACCGTGGCGCAGGTCAACGGTCTGGTCAGCCCCGACGCGGTCGCCAACGCGGCGGTCTTCATCTGGTTCGCCCTGTTGCTGCGCACGATCGACGAAGACACGGCGACCGGGGCCGCACCGGGCCGCCGGCGCACGCTCCAACTCGTCGCGGCCGCCGTCGGGCTCGCTCTCGCCAAACCGTTCCTCGCTCCGCTGTTGTTCGCGATCTTCATGCTCCCCCTCGGTCGCCCCCGTCGCCGACGCGAGTTCGCCCGCGCCGCCGGCATCATCGCGCCCGCGGCGATACTCGTCGCCGGTTGGTACCTCGCGGTCGTGTCGCGCCTCGGCATCGTCGTCCCGCTCCGCGGGGCCGACAGCGCCCGCAGTGCCGAGATCATCCGACAGGACCCGCTGAGCTTCCTCCGGGCGGTCTTCCGCGGACTCACCGACCCGACCGAACTGCGTCGGGCGCTCAACGAGGTCGTCGAGATCACGCTGGGCAAGTCGCCGGGCAACTGGGCGACGGCGTTCGCCCTGGTCGCCGTCGTCGCCATGGGGCTGGCCTGGTGGGGAAGCCGGGGCACCGGCCGGTTCGTGTCGCCCCCGGCATGGGACCGGCGCGCGTTCGTCGCCGCGCTGATCGTGGTCGAGCTGCTGGTCATCGAATACGGCGTCGCCATCTCTTGGGACGTCCCCGGGACCTCGATGGTGACGGGGCTGCAGGGCCGCTACCTGCTCCCGCTGATCCCCCTCGCGTACCTGGCGACCCGCGCCCGGGCGGCACCCCCCGACCGGGCGCGGCGCGCGGCACTCGTCGCGGCGGTCGGTCTGGTCGTGGTGGCGAACCTGTGGAGCCTCGCGTCGGCGTCCGCGGGCATCTACGCGTGACATCGGCTGATGGGAACCGGCTCGTCCGGGCCCTGGTAGCCTCCGCGCTACCGCACCCCAGAGGAGGCGCTGCCCGCGTGCCGGGAACACGATTGATCGATCGACGAATCCTCGAGCGCATCGAACGACGGCCAGGCGCCGATGAGCCGCGGGAGCTGACCGTCGGCATCGTCGGCGCCGGCTTCGGCGGCATCGGCATGGCGATCCAGCTCCTCGGGCACGGCGTCGACGACCTCACCATCTTCGAGAAGGCCGACGAGGTCGGTGGCGTGTGGCGGGACAACACCTACCCCGACGCCGGTTGCGACGTCCCCTCGCACCTGTACTCGTACTCGTTCGAACGCCGCGCCGACTGGACGAGACGCTTTCCCAAGCAACCCGAGATCCTCGAGTACGTCCGCAGTTGCGTCCGCAAGTACCGCCTCGAGGACCGGATCCGGCTCGGAACCGAGATCGTCGCAGCCGAATGGGACGCGGATCGAGCCCGGTGGACCCTCACCACGAGCGGGGGCGCGACCCATGACTTCGACGTGGTGGTGTGGGGACTCGGGCAACTGAACCGTCCCAAGTGGCCCGAGATCGACGGGCTCGACACGTTCGGAGGCACGATCTTCCACTCGGCCCGATGGAACCACGACCACGATCTGACCGGCGAGCGGATCGCGGTGATCGGCAACGGGGCGAGCGCGGTGCAGTTCGTGCCGCCGGTGGCCGAGAAGGCGGCGCGGCTGTACCAGTTCCAACGGTCGCCGAACTGGTTCCTGCCCAAACCCGACGCACCCTTCACCACCACCGACATCCGACGGTTCGAGCGCATCCCGGGTCTGGACCGGCTCTACCGGACCCGCCTGTACGCGAGCTTCGAGTCGAAGTGGATCGCGCTCAAAAGCGGCTCGAAGGTCGCCGACGTCGCCCGTGAGCTGTCGACCGCGCACATCACCAAACACGTGCCCGATCCAGAGCTCCGGGCCAAGCTCATTCCCGACTTTCCGGTCGGCTGCAAACGGATCCTGATCTCCGACAACTACCTGCAGACCCTGTGCCGCGACGACGTCGAGGTGGTCGACGACCCGATCGTCCGCGTCGAGCCCGACGCCGTCGTCACCGCGGACGGCACCCGACGCGAGGTCGACACGATCATCGTCGCGACCGGGTTCGCGACCACCGACTTCCTCGCTCCGGTCGAGATCAGTGGTGCCCACGGGCGCAAGCTGGAAGACGTCTGGGCCGACGGGGCTCGGGCGTACGAGGGCATCGCCGTTCCCGGTTTTCCCAACTCGTTCATCCTCTATGGCCCCAACACCAACCTGAACCACAACTCGATCATCTTCATGCTCGAGGCGCAGTACCGGTGGATCCTCCGCGCGATCGGCGTACTGCGCAACGGGGCGCGCACGGTCGACGTGCGCGCCGGGGCCGCCCGTCGCTACGACGAGCGCATCCAGCAGGGTCTGCAACAGACCGCGTTCGCGGCCGACTGCCACAGCTGGTACAAGACCTCATCGGGTCGGATCACCAACAACTGGCCCGGACCGACCCTGCGCTACTGGTTCGACACGCGGCGTTTCCGGCGAAGCGACCTCATCATCGATCACACCTGAGCGCCGCGGCCTCCGGGCGTCGGATGCGCGCCACGAGCGCCGGTCAGCCGGGTCGCGTCAGGACGATCTTGCCGAACTTGCCGCCTTCGGCGAACGCGTCGTAGGCCGCGGCGGCGTCGGGCAGTGGAAAGGTCGCCTGCACGGGCACGTCGATGCGGCCCTCCGCGAACAGCGGCAGCACGTGCGCGGCCATCGCCTGTGCGGCCACGGCCTTGCCCTCCAGTGGTCGCGCCCGCAGGGTCGACGCATGGATGCTCCCCCGCACGCCCATGAGCGCCAACAGGTTCACCTGACCCTTCGCGCCGGCGCCGACACCGATCACGACGACCCGTCCACCGGTGGCGAGGGCCTTGACGTCCGCGTCGAGGTTCGGCCCGCCGACGAGCTCGAGGATCACGTCGAAGGGGCCTGCGTCCCAGAACGTGTCCGGGTCGGTGACGGTCGCCCCGAGCTCCGCGACGGCCCCGCGCCGGGCCGGGTCACGGACCGAGGCGACGACGGTCGCGCCGGTGGCCCGGGCGAGTTGCACCGCGGCGGTGCCCACACCCCCGGCGGCGCCGGTGATCCCCACCCGGTCACCGATCGCGAGTCGACACTGGGTGAACAGCGCGTCGTGCGCCGTGGTGAACGCCTCGGGGAGGCCACCGGCGGCTGCGTCGCCGACCCCGTCGGGGACGGGAAGCGCGCACCGCTCGTGGATCACCACCTGTTCGGCCTGCGCGCCTCCGCCGACCACGCCCATCACGCGGTCGCCGACGGCGTGGCCGACGACGCCCGGACCCACACCGATCACGTCGCCGGCGAACTCGAGCCCCGGGATGTCCGGTGGTGACCCCGCCGGCGCGGGGTACAGCCCGCGCCGTTGCAGCAGATCGCCGCTGTTGATGCCCGCGGCCCGTACCGCGACGAGCAGTTCACCCACGCCGGGGTCCGGGTCGGGGTGATCCAGCCAGCGGATCGAATCGTCGACGAACGTGACGGCCTTCATGTGACACCTCCTCGTGCCGTGTCAGGCGACATCGGCATGCTGCCACGCGGCGTCGCCGTGAACCGCGCAGACGTTCCCCGACGCGGCACCGGCACTTCGACTCCCGGCATCTCGACCCGGGGCGCCTGCCCACCGACGCGGGTTTCGACGCCCCGATCGTCGGGTCATTTGACTGCGACCGGGTTCACCGGTGACCCGACGGCGTTGGTGAAGGGCAGCGGTGACGCGTCGAGCAGGAACTCGTACCGGCCGTCGGTGGCACAGTCCTGCGCGAGCGCGTCGAGGTCCCAGTTCTGGCCCTGGGTGAGCCCCATCTCCACGATGTGGAGCAGGTGCGCCGGGAAGAACGCGTCGGGTTCCGACGGTGGGTAGGTGTCGAAGGTGAGGTTGTCGACGGCCACCGCGGCGACCTCGTGGCGGTGGAACCATGCCGCACATCGCCAGGAGATCCCCGACGAGCTCATCGCGTACGCGTCGCGGTCGGGCCGACGACCACGCAGGTACGACATCTGGCCGGTCCGGATCAGCACGATGTCTCCCGACTCGATGCCGACCCCGGCCGCATCGACCGCGACGTCGAGGTCGTCGGGCGTGACCGCGTCGCTGGGAGCGAGACGGTCGACCCCCCTGGTGCGGGCGACGTCCAAGAGCACGCCACGGCCGATCAGGGTGCGGATGTGGTGGATGCCCAGCTCGGTGGCCCCCTGCGCGGTCATCGACGCGGCCGGCACCCCGTTGTAGAGCCGCCCGTCGTAGCTGACGTGACCGAGGCCGTCCCAGTGGGTGGCGACCTGCAGGCCCATGGTCACCACGTCGTCGCTGGTGCAGAACAACGACCGGTCCCCGAGCATCGCCTCGTCGATCGAGGTCATCGTCCGCAGGATGCCGCGCCCCGGGATGTTGCCGCGCTGCAGATCCTCGGCGAACGACAACGGCCAGGCGAGCGAGAACCGCTTGCCGGCCTGCACGCATCCCGCCGCCCGCCGGACGGCCTCGGGGGTGATGAAGTTCAGCGTGCCCAGCCGGTCGTCGGCGCCCCAACGCCCCCAGTTGTTGACCGCGGCAGCGGCCTCGTGGAACCAGTCGGGAAGGCCCATCAGAACTCGAGCACGCCCCGGGCGAGTTTGCCGGCTTCCATGTCCGCGATGACGGTGGCGAACTCGGGCAGCGGGTACACCTCGGTCACCAACTCGTCGAGCTTCAACTTGCCGTCCAGATACCACTGCGCGTAAAGGGGCACGTCGTGTTGTGGTCGGGAACCGCCGTAGCGCGACCCCTTGATCGTCCGGTTCACCTGGACGATGTCGACCGCGGGCAGGGAGACCTCGTCGGTGAACCCGGGGACGCCCACCTCGACGGCGGTGCCGCCCCAGTCGAGCACGGCCAGGCACTGGGCGAGCAGTTCGGTGTGCCCCACACAGTCGAACGCCCAGTCAACGCCCCCCGCCCCGAGGGGGCCTTTGACCATCTTGGGGTGGAACGGAAACAGCGCGCGCACGGCATCGACCGCATCGGCTTCGCGGGCGTCGATGAAATCGGTTGCTCCGAACTGGCGGGCGAGCGCCTCCTTGCGCGGTTCGGTGTCCACGGCGATGATCCGGCCGGCATTCGCGATCGCCAGTCCCTGGATCACGTTCAACCCGACCCCGCCGACGCCGAACACGACCGCGGTGTCCCCGGGCTCGACATCCGCGGTGTTGAGCACCGCGCCGACCCCGGTGAGGACCCCGCATGCGATCAGACACGCCGACGTGAACGGGATCTCGTCGGGGATCTTCACGGCCTGCACCTCGGCGACGGTGGTCACCTCGGCGAAGCTCGAGGTCGCGGCGAAGTTCGAGGCCGGTTCGCCCCGGTAGAGGAACGGCTGCTTCGCGATGCCGATCGACCGACGGCATTCGGTGGGTCGGCCCCGCTGGCACTTCGAGCACACCCCGCAGTTCGCGAGCGTCGACACGACCACGTGGTCGCCCGGTCTGACCCGACGCACGCCGTCGCCCACCGCCTCGACGATGCCGGCTCCCTCGTGCCCGAGGACCGCCGGTGGCTGCCACGGGATGGTGCCGTCGATGACGCTGACGTCGCTGTGGCAGACGCCCGCGGCCTGCATCCGTACGGTCACCATGCCGGGTGCCGGGTCCGGGTCGGCCAACGCGAGGTCCTCGGTGTATTCGACCTGGTCGGTTCCCAGGAAGACGATCCCTCTCATGTGCGTGCATCTCCTCGTGGTGTCGTCGACGACCGGCCGTTCGCTCCTGGGCCCCTCATGCCGACCACACGATCGTCTGCATCTCGGTGTAGGCGTGCAGCCCGAACACGCCGCCGTCGCGGCCGATGCCGCTCATCTTGAAGCCGCCGAAGGGGGCTTCCATGTTGCGTTGGGCGGTGTTGAGCCCCACGTTGCCGGCCTCGAGACGCTGCGCGACCCGGTAGCCCTCGTACGCGTTCTCGGTGAACACGTAGTCGTACAGGCCGTAGGGCGAATCGTTCGCGATCGCGATGCCCTCTTCGACGTCGTCGAAGGGAACCACCACGATGACCGGGGCGAAGAACTCCTCGCGGGCGCCCGGGTTGGTGTTGTCGGCGGCCAGCAGGGTGGGTGCCACGTAGAAGCCCGAGGCGATCTCGGGACGCTCCGCCCCGAGAAGCACCTCGGCGCCCGCGTCGATGCTGGCGGCGAGCAGGGCCTCGACCCGGTCACGGTGGGCGTCACTGATGACCGGCCCCACCATGGTGGCCTTGTCCAACGGGTCACCGACGGTCATGTGGGTCGCCGCGGCGCGCAACCCGGCGACCACCTCGTCGACGCGGGAGCGGTGGACGACGGCCCGCGTGGGGGCGGTACAGATCTGGCCGGAATGGAACCCCCAGACGCTCGCCAGCGCGGTGACCGCCTTGGTCACATCCGCGTCCTCGAGCACCAGGGCTGCACCTTTGCCTCCGAGCTCCATGAGGCTGCGCTTCATGGTCCTGGCGCACTCGGTCTGGATCGCCACCCCCACCCCGGACGACCCGGTGAAGCTCACCATGTCGACGTCGGGCGACGACACGAGCGCCTCGCCGGTCGCCGCGGACGACCCGGTGACGATGTTGACGACGCCCTCGGGGATCCCCTCCTCGTGGCAGAGCCGCAACACCTCGAGGCACGACAGTGGGTCCTGGGGGGCGGGTTTGACCACGACGGTGTTGCCCGCGGCCAGCGCGGGGGCGACCTTGCCCGCCATGTTCGTGATCGGGAAGTTGTAGGAGCTGATCGCCGCGACGACGCCCACCGGAGCCCGGTGGACGACCGATGAGATCAGCCCGCCCGGAGCCAGTGGCGTGTCGGGCATCGCCTGGGGCAGCAGAGGTTCATCCAGGCTCGACCGACCGGCCTCGGCGTAGAAGCCGAACCGTGCGGCACACGCGGGAGCCTGCATCTGGGAACCCACCCGCAGGGTGGCGCCGGTCTCGGCGATGACCAGCGGCACGAAGTCGGCCATCTCGGCGGAGATCCGCCGGGCGACCTTGCCCAGCAGGGCCGCCCGCTTCGTCGGCTTCATCGCCGCCCAGGCCGGCTGCGCGGCCTTCGCGGCCGCCGCAGCATCCGCCACGTCGGCCGCGGAGGCCTCGGGGGCTTCGGCGATCACCTGCTCGGTCGCCGGGTTCACGATCGGGTACGTCCCGTCTGATCCCTCGACGAACTCCCCGCCGATCAGTTGACGGTACGGGCCTTCACCGACCTTGTGTGCCATGCGCCTGTGGTCCTTTCACGTCGTGGACGGCCGGTCCGGGGGCGGCGACGCCGATGACGGTGCCGTCCATCGGTGGATTCCTCGCCGGGTCGTCCGATCGCCGGAATGTTCAGTCGCCGTCGAGACGGAGCAGCCGGCGCCCGTTGGTGCGCACGATCTTGGTGATCACCTCGTCGGAGAGGTGTGCCATCTGCGTCTCGGCGACCTTGCGGGTGTTCGGCCACGTCGAGTCCGAGTGGGGATAGTCCGACTCGTAACAGACCTTGTCGTCGCCGATCACGTCGAGCATCTTCAATCCGTGCGGATCGTCGAAGAAGACCGGGTAGACGTGCTTGCGGAACAGATGACTGGGCGGCTCGAGCACCTTGTCGGCGACACCGCCCCAGCCACGGTTCTCCTCCCAGACCTTGTCGGCACGATCCATCACGTAGGGGATCCATCCGATCTGCCCCTCGGCGTACGAGACCTCGAGACCCGGGAAGCGCACGAAGACCCCCGACATGATCCAGTCGATCATGCTCAGCGCCGAGTTCACGAAGGTCAGGGTCGAGCCGACCAGCGCCGGCGCATCGGCGGACGTGGACGGCATCTTCGAAGACGATCCGATGTGCATGTGGATCGCGAAGTTGCACTCTTCGCAAGCCTGGAAGAACGGGTCCCAGTGGTCGGTGTGCACGCTGGGGAGACCCAGGTACGGCGGGATCTCGCTGAAGCACACGTTCCGGGCGCCCTTCGACGCGGTCCGCCGGATCTCGGCCGCGGCCAGCTCGGCGTCCCACAGCGGGATGATCACCAGCGGCACGAGCCGGTCGGGGGCGGCGCCGCACCACTCCTCGATCAGCCAGTCGTTGTAGGCGCGGACGCACAGGAGGGCGAGGTCCGGGTCCTTGGCCTCCTTGAACGTCTGCCCGCAGAACCGCGGGAAGGTCGGGTACATCGCCTGGACCTCGGTCCAGTTGGCGTCCATGTCGGCGAGGCGGTCGTCGACCCGGTACGAACCGGCGCGCATCTCCTCGTAGGTGACCCCTCGCATCGTGACATCGTCGCGGTCGACCCCGACGGCGGAGTCGACCCGGACCAGCGGACGGACGAGGTCCTCGTACAGCCACCAGTCGGCGATCGGGCCGTCGTCACCCTCGTCGCCGATGATCGCGGTGAACTTGCCGCCGACGAACGAGATCTCCTTCGCGGGACGGCGCACCACCCGCGGACCGACGTCGGCGTACTTCGCAGGCAACCGGTCGACCCACACGTTCGGCGGTTCGACCACGTGGTCATCGACCGAGACGATCCTGGGAATTTCCGTCATGGGTGCACCCTACCCGCTCGGCTCGCGCAGAACTGAAACTCGTTCCATTTCGCGTGGCGCCCCCTCACGGCGCCTTTCAGACCACTTTCAGGACCATTCCCGACCGTACGGCGCGCCGGGAGGCGGGTTCCCCCCGCCGGGAGGCGGGGCCGCCTGATGGCCTCCCGGAGGGGTGCCGTAGCCGGTCGGGGCGCCGGCACCCCCACCGAAGGGCGGGTCCTGACCCGGACCGGGCCGTGCGACCTGCGTCGGCGGGGCGTATCCGCCGGGTGGCGGTGCGGCGGGCTGCGTTGCCGTGTCAGGGCCACCGGGCGCCCCGGTGACGTACCGGGTCTCCTGGGCACGGGTCGGCTCGACCGGTCGGGCGGCCCGCGTCATCGCCAGGGCGCCGAGCACCACCACCGCGCCGCCTGCCAGCACGAGGATCAGGCCGATCTGCGGGGCGGCGATCTCGGCGCCCGACACCCCCGCGGCGGCGAGCGAATCGGGCAGCTCCTCGAGGATGTCATAGGTGTCGTACGCGCCGATTCCGAGGATCACGATCCCGGCGACCGCCGTGAGCACCCGCATCTGCCGGCGCAGAGAGCCACCCATGACCACGGCGGCGGCGACGAACGCGACCGCACCGACCACAGCGACGACCTTGGCGTCGTCGGTGAGGGTCCACCCGCTGAACGTGACCGCGTCGGCCCAGTCGGGAGTGATCTTCATCCAGGGCAGGAACGCACCCACGATGGCTGCGGCGCCGCCGAGCAGTGCCAGGGCTGCGCCGAGCCTGCCGCCACCGTCGCTCGACGGTGCCGTAGCCGGCGGCGCGGTCGTCGGTGGCGAGACCGGACCGGGCGCGGCGGCCGGGCCCGGCGGGTAGGTCGCGGCCTGACCGCCGATCGGCGGCGCGGCCGGTGCCTGGGCTGCCGGTGTCGGGGCGGTCGGTGGCGGCGACCAGACCGACGTCGGGTCGCTCACCACCGGTTGGTCTGCCATCGTGGGCGCATCCGGGGGTTCCGGTCGGTGCGCCTCCGCCCCGAATTGCGCGGCGAGCGACGGAGCCTGTTGCGTCTCGGTCACCGGCACGGTCGGCGACTCGGGCGTGACCGGCGGTGGCGGCGCCACCGTCTCCTCCGGCGGTGCCGCCGGTGGTTCCTTCAGGTCCCTACTGCCGCACTGGGTGCAGAACACGGCCGCAGCGGGCACCTCGGCACCACAATTCGCACACACTTTCTCGGCCATGGGTGGCTCCTCGCAGGGTCATGGTGGTACTCGCGACTTCCATCGTGCCAGATCCGACCGCCGCGCACGTGCCGATCAGTCGACGCGCGGCCCCGGCACGTTGCGGAACCCGAAGGGCTCCGAGGTCCGGCCGGGCACGACGAACCAGCATTCGCCGGTCGCCGACCCGGTCACGATCGCCATGAACGCCTCGATCACGTCGTCGACCCCGAGAATCGGGAAGTTCGTGTCGACGAGGAACTGGCGGATCCCGGTGATGATGTCGGTGTCGGCGAACGACGGGCACAGCGCGTTGACCCTCACGCCGTTCGGCGCGTACAGCGCACCGAGCGAACGCACGAGCGATGCCACGGCCGACTTGTTGGCCCCGTAGACCGGGTCGAAGGGAACGGGGGTCAGCGCGGCCATCGACGCGGTGGCCACGATCTGGCCGGATCCCTGGGCGAGGAGCGTGTCGATCACGGCCTGGACGCCGAACACGACCCCGTCGAGGTTGACGGCCATCGCCCGGCGGTAGGCGTCGAGATCGAAGTCGGCGCCGAAGGAGACGCCACTGGAGATGCCGGCGTTCAGGTGCACGAGGTCGATCCGGCCGTACGCGTCGAGCGCCTGCGCGGCCATCGCCGTGTTCGCGCCGAAGTCGCGCACGTCGGTCTCGACGAACACGCCGCCGAGTTCGCCGGCCAACGCGGTCCCCGCCTCGACGTCGAGATCGGCGAGGACCACCTGCGCGCCCAGGCCCGCGAGCTTTCGGGCGACGGCGGCACCGATCCCGTTCGCCGCACCGGTGATCAGGGCGACGCGACCTTCGAACTCGTTGGACTCCATCCGTGCTCCGATCGATCCTCGACGTGCCGTGCGGCATCGTCGCACCCCGCACCGGGAGATCGACGATGCCACACCCTTGGAGGCGGCGACCGGAATCGAACCGGTGTACAGGGCTTTGCAGGCCCTTGCCTAAACCACTCGGCCACGCCGCCAGCTGGATCTCTCACCCTACCCACCGGCGAGAGTGATCACGGTAACGCGGCCACCGGTGCGCTCGTCACGACTCGACGGTCCCCGATGCGCGCCGGTACCGCTCGTGGATCACCGCCAGGAACCGCTCGACGGCGTCGACCGCGAACA
>JBDZVK010000341.1:0-2881 GCA_040255725.1 Actinomycetota bacterium | reverse complement strand
TCGAGGTCGCGCTTGTCACCGGTGACCGCCTTCTTCACCACCTGCTGGGTGATCGTCGAGCCGCCCTGTTCGACCCCACCCGCCGACACGTTGGTCTGCAGTGCCCGCAGGATCGACCGGGCGTCGACCGGGCCGTGCCGGTAGAAGTTCGAATCCTCCACCGCCAGGACCGCACCGATCACCGGCGTGGGCACCTTGTCGAGGTCGACGGGTGAGCGGATCTGTCGGTTGAAGCTCTGCTGGAGATTGCCGTAGCGGTCGTACAGGTACGAGATGCCCCCCAGCGGCGGCAGGATGATCGGCGAGGCCACCGACGAGGCCCCCGCACTGACGCTCTTCGCCACCGGTTTCATCCCCAGAAGCGTGCCGAGCAGGGTCGCGACGCCCACGACGACGATCAGGCCCAGCTTGGCCAGCCGCCACAGGGTTCGTCCCAGGAGCTGCACGATGCGAGCGAGTGTACCGGCCCGCCGGTCGGCCGACTCTGACCCGCGGGAGCGCCCCGGGTAGGTTGACGGTCTCCGCATCGACGGTCGCCATCGCCTCCGATGCGACGACGACTCCCCAACCTCCAAAGGAGCCCGACCATGGCCGATCTCGGATTCGACGGACAGGTAGCGATCATCACCGGCGCCGGTGGCGGCCTGGGGCGCAGCCACGCGCTCGAGCTCGCCAAGCGCGGCGCGCTGATCGTCGTCAACGACCTCGGCGGCAGCGTCGACGGCACCGGCGAGGACGCCTCGGCCGCGCAGAAGGTCGTGGACGAGATCAAAGCCGCGGGTGGCGAGGCCGTCGCGAACCACGACTCGGTCGCCACCCCCGACGGCGGCAAGGCCATCGTCCAGACCGCCATCGACGCCTTCGGTCGGGTCGACATCGTGATCAACAACGCCGGCATCCTGCGCGACAAGTCGTTCCACAACATGACCCCCGACCTGGTCGACCCGGTCATCGACGTGCACCTGCGCGGCGCGTTCAACGTGACCCAGCCCGCGTACGTGCACATGCGCGAGCAGTCCTACGGGCGGATCGTGTCGACGGCGTCGGCTGCGGGGATCTTCGGCAACTTCGGGCAGGCAAACTACGGCGCCGCCAAGATGGGGCTCGTCGGGTTCACCCGGGTGCTCGCCGTCGAGGGCGCCAAGAACAACATCAAGGCCAACGTGATCGCACCGGTCGCCAAGTCGCGGATGACCGAGGACCTCATGGGTGACCTGGTCGACCGGTTCGGGCCCGAGTACGTCTCGCCGCTCGTGGCGTGGCTCGTCCACGCCGACGTGCCGGTGACCGGCGAGGTCTACTCGGTCGGCGCGGGCCACGTCGCCCGGGTGTTCACCGGGGTCACCACCGGCTACACCAACACCGCCGACCTCACCGCCGAGGACATCCGTGACCACTTCGAGCAGATCCGCGACGAGGACGGCTACACGGTGCCGGCGAACCTCAACGAAGAACTGATGAAGACGCTGTCGTCGATCGGCTGAGCCGCCGGCGGGCCGCTCGACGCGAGGGTCGCGGCAGCGACGCGTTTCTGAGAGACTGACTCGCACATCACCTTCCAGCATCCGGGAGTCCACCGTGTCCGAATCCCTCGTCGAACGGAGCAACCGGCTCCTCACACAGGGGACGTCGCCCGCCGCGGGCGGCACTCGCAACCATCCGTTGCACGCCTACGGGGTCGTCGAGGAGATCGGCGACGGCGTGGCGTCGGTGTCGTCGTTCGCGAACGTCGCCGTCGTCGACTCCGGCGACGGCCTCGTGCTCATCGACACGGGCGGGCCGGTCGGCACCCAGGTGCGCGACCTCGTCCGCGCCTGGAACACCGCGCCGGTCACCGACGCGGTGTACACCCACGGCCACATCGACCACGTGCTGGGCACCGAGGTGTTCGACGCAGAAGCCGACGCGGCCGGCCGCCCCCGACCGCGGGTGATCGCGCACGCCGCGATCGAACCCCGATTCGAGCGGTACTGTCTGACCGCCGGCTACAACGCGTCGATCAACCGGCGGCAGTTCTCCAACCCCGACCTCGACTGGCCGACGCAGTACCGCCACCCCGACGACACCTACACCGAGCGCTTCGACGCCCGGGTCGGTGAGGTGACGCTGGCGCTGCACCACGCCCGCGGCGAGACCGACGACCACACCTGGGTCTGGGTTCCCGAGAAGCGCACGCTGTGCACCGGGGACCTGTTCATCTGGTGCGTGCCCAACGCGGGCAACCCCCAGAAGGTGCAGCGTTACGCCCGCGACTGGGCGGTGGCGCTGAGGACCATGGCGGCCCTGCAGCCCGAGGTGCTGTTGCCCGGGCACGGCCTGCCGATCGTCGGCGAGGCCTTCGTGCAGGCGGCGTTGACCGACACCGCGGACCTGTTGGATTCCCTGGTGGAGCAGACCCTCGCGTTGATGAATGCGGGGGCGATGCTCGACGAGGTGCTCCACACCGTGGCCGTACCCGAGCATCTGAGGGCCCAGGCGTATCTGCAGCCCGTGTACGACGAACCCGAGTTCGTCGTCCGCAACATCTGGCGGCTCTACGGCGGCTGGTACGACGGCAACCCTTCCCGGCTCAAGCCCGCTCCCGATGCGGTGGTCGCCACCGAGCTCGCCCACTTGGCCGGTGGCGCGGGCGTACTCGCCGAGCGCGCCCAGGCGGTGGCGGCCGACGGTGACGTGCGCCTGGCCGGGCACCTGATCGAACTCGCCGGTCTCGCCGCGCCCGACGACGCCGGGGTACACCGGGTCCGGGCCGAGCTGCTGCAGCAGCGGGCCCGGTCCGAGACGTCACTGATGGCCAAGGCCATCTACGGCGCCGCGGCACGCGATTCGACAGCCGTGGTCGACGCGGCCGACGCGGCCGCCGCGGCCGACGACGACTGAT
>JBDZVK010000340.1:0-2882 GCA_040255725.1 Actinomycetota bacterium | reverse complement strand
CGAGGCGTACCGGATGGGTCTGGTGTCGCGGGTCGTCGACGACGCCGCCCTGCTCGACGAGGCGTTGGGCGTGGCCGACACGATGTGCACCTACAGCCCCTACGGCCTGGCCATGACCAAGGACGTCACCTGGGCGAACCTGGAGATCTCGAGTCTCGAAGCCGCGATCGAACTCGAGGACCGTAACCAGCTCATGCTGGGATTCACCGAGAACCTGCCCGAGGCGATCCGGGCGTTCGACAGCGGTCGAACGCCTGACTACACCGACCGACCCCGGCGCGATCTGTTCGGTTGATCGCGTCGCGCTCGAACCGTTCGAGCGCCGCGTCGCACCTCTAGGATCCGGCGATGCGACTGGTTCTGTCGGTGCTGTTGCAGCTCGTCGCGAACGCGATCGCCCTCGTCGTCGCCGCGGCGATCCTCGAGAACATGACCCTCGACGCCGGCGGGTTCTTCATCGCCGTCGGGGTGTTCACGCTGATCTCGTTCATCGTGTCGCCGATGATCCGTCAGGCCGCTCTCAGGAAGTCCCCGGCGATCCTGGGCGGCAGCGCCCTGATCGTCAGCCTGCTCGCGCTCATCGGCACCGTGATCCTCACCGACGGCATGCAGATCCGCGGGCCGGGCACGTGGGTGCTCGCCGCGGTCGTCGTCTGGTTCGCCGGTGTGGTCGCCACGTTTCTGCTGCCCTTCGTGATCTTCAAGCGCCTCCGGGAGAGCAAGGCCGAGCCGTGAGCACCGGCGCGGTCGCCCGGGGACGCGAGGGCGACGAGACCGGGACGCATGGGCCGCTGGACGCGGACCACACCGTCGCTGCGAGCGCATCGCCGCGCTGGGAACGCCACTCGGCGGACGTCGCCCGTCTGGTCCTCTCGGCGACGGTGACCGTCGCGCTCGTTTGCTTCTCCCGTCTCTTCGACGACTCGATCGCGCGCGTCAGCACCGACGTGGTACGCCTCGTCAACACGGTCCCCGACGGCCTGGCGTTCGCGCTGGTCGGTGTCGTCCAGATCGTCGTCACGGTCGTCGGGACGGTCGCGGTGGTCTGGCTCGTCGCCGAGCGGCGTTGGCGGTTCCTCGGCCTCGCGGTGTTCGCGGCATTCGCCGGTGGGTTCACGATGGCGCTGCTCGAAGGGTTCCTCGACAGCGACGTCCCGGCGGCCCTGCAGCGGTCGCGGGTCGTCGGGTCATGGCTTGGTGGGAGCGCCTATCCCTCCGCCGCGCTCCTCGCCGCCGGTGCCGCCGTCATCACCGCCGCCGCGCCGTTCGTGTCCAGATCCTGGAGCAGGATCGCCGGCTACTCGATCGTGGGTGTGGCGTTCCTTCGGGTACTCACGGCAACCGAGATCCCGATGAACCTGCTGTTGATCCTGGCGGTCGGCGCCTGCATGGGATCGGTCGCGCTGGTCGTCAGCGGTGCTCCGCCGCGCCGGATCGACCCCGACGCGATCGCCGCCGCGCTCGGTGACGCCGGGCTCGTGGTCAGCGGCATCGAGCGGTACGGCATCGAACGCACCGCTCCGAGCTTCCGGGTCCGGCATCCGGAGGGCCCCGACTCCCACGCGGTGCTGCTGGGCCGTGACCAACGTGACCAGGACCTCGTCCTGCGCGCCTGGCGCGCCCTTCGGCTCAAGGGCTTCCATGCACGCCGGCCGATCGGCTCGCCCCGCCGCGCCGTCGAGAACGAACTGCTGGTCCTCGCGCTCGCGCAGGGAGCCGGGGTGTCGGCGCCCCGCCCGGTTGCGCTCGGCGTCACCGAGGACGACGCCATCGTGGGCGCGACGACCTGGGTCGACGGCCGGCCCCTCGGCGACCTGCCACCGGCGGCGGTCGGAGACGACCTGCTCGACGCCACCTGGCGGACGGTCGCCACGCTGCACGACCGCCGAATCGCCCACGGGTGGTGCAACGTCGACAGCGTGCTCGTCGACGACGACCGGCCGACCCTGGTCGGCTTCCGATGGGCGGCGACCGGCGCGTCGTCCCAGACCCGGTCGGCCGATGTCGCCGAACTTCTCGGTTCGCTCGCCGCGTACGGCGGCGTCGCACGCAGCGTCGCCTCGGCAGTGCGCGGACTGGGGCCGGATCGCCTCACCGCGGCATTGCCGCTGTTACAGCCCCTGGTCGTATCCGAGGCGACCCGCGACCAGCTGAAGTCCGCCGACGTCGCCCTGGGAGATCTGCGTGACGCGGTGCAACAGGCCGTGGGTGTCGACTCGGTGGAGCTCGCCCCGGTCAGCCGGGTGTCGCTCAAGGGCGTCGTCTCGCTCGTGGGCAGCATCGTGCTCGCCTACTACGTCTTCTCGCTCGCGTCGGACTGGCGCAGCATCGCCGATGCGTTCGGCGACATGAACTGGGCGGCGGTGCCGCTGCTGATCGCGCTGGTGCTCGCGATCAACTCGGGCGGGGCGCTGTCGCTGATGGGTTCGGTGAACGTCGAGCTGCCCTTCCTGCGCACCAGTCAGATCATGTTCGCCCAGGGATTCCTGAACCGGTTCACCCCGGCGAACGCCGGGGGCATGGCATTGCGGGCCCGGTATCTGCAGCGCGAAGGGGTCGACCTGACGGTCGGCGCGGCGGCGGTCGGGCTCACCTCGGCGGTGAGCGGCATCGTCCAGGCCGTGTTCATCGTGGTCTTCCTGATCTGGGGCGGCGCGTCCGATCAGCTCGGCCGGTTCGAGCTGCCCTCGACGACCAGGACGCTCGGCATCGGAGTCGTCGTCGGCGCCGTGGTCGGCGGGGTCGTCCTCAGCTCGTGGGGTCGACGGGTCGTGGTGCCCTGGGTGAAGCGGACGGTGGGGCCGGCGCTGCACAGCTTCGCCGAACTCGCCCGCCAACCCCGCAAGCTCTTCCAGCTCGTCGGCGGCGCGGCCCTCGGCAAG
>JBDZVK010000339.1:0-2884 GCA_040255725.1 Actinomycetota bacterium | reverse complement strand
TGGCAACAGGCCGACGTTGCCTGACACGGCACCGGCGCACCCGGGGTGGCTCTCCTTTCGGTGCCGATCCGGACCGGAGCGGATCCGTGATCGTCGAGCGGAGCGAATCGTCGGCGCGTGTGGCGAAAATCCCGAGAAGCGTCGGTAGGGTCACCAGGTGGGTCGTGGATCGACAGGTCGATCCGGATTCGGCGTTCGCCCGCCCGCGACCCGCCTGACTCGACACTTGGAGGACCCATGATCCGTCGCTTCGTCGCCCCGCTCCTCGCCACCCTCGGCCTGCTCGTCGCGCTCGCCGTGCCGGCCGCCGCGCATGTCACGGTCGGTTCCGACAACGCGACCAAGGGTGGGTATGCGACGATCACGATCCGGGTGCCCAACGAGGAGTCCGACGCCGACACCGTGGGTCTGAAGTTCCAACTTCCCCCCGACCATCCGATCGCGAACGTCTCCGTGCAGCCCAAGCCCGGTTGGACGTTCAAGGTGACGAAGAAGAAGCTCGACACGCCACTGAAAACCGGGCACGGCTCGATCAGCGAGGTCGTGTCGGAGATCGACTGGACCGGCGGCAGGATCGCGCCCGGTGAGTTCGACGAGTTCCTGATCCAGGCGGGACCGCTGCCGACCGACACCGATTCGCTCACGTTCAAGGCGATCCAGACCTACGAGGACTCGGCCGGCAAGACCAGCGAGGTCGCATGGATCGAACAGTCCCAGCCGGGTCAGCCCGAGCCGGACCACCCCGCTCCGGTGTTGCCTCTCGCCGACGCCTCGGCGAACGGCGCGACCTCGAGTGGCGGTTCGTCAGGCACGGCCGCGTCGAACGCCGCGGCGTCGAACGCCGGGGCGTCGAAGGGCGGTCCCACCGTGACGGCGACCGGCGAGCACGCCACCACGGCCAAGTCGAGTTCGTCGGACTCGACGTTGAACGTCTTCGCGATGGCCTTCGGTGCCGCGGGTCTGGTCGTGGCGATCATCGCTCTGGTCCTCGCGATCGCCGCGCGCCAGAAGATGACGATGCTCACCCGCGACGCCGCCGCCGATCCCGACCACTGACGATCCCCACAGCGGCGTCGGGCTCACACGGTCTCGCTGACGCGCCACAGATACCAGGCGGCCACACTCCGCCACGGGGCCCACGCCTCGCCGATGCGGGCGAGTTCGGCGGCGCCGATCGTGTGGCGTCCGGTGAGACGTTCGTACCCGCGGCGCACCGCCAGGTCGTCGACGGGGAGCAGGTCGGGGCGCCCCAGCCGGAAGATCAACAGCATCTCCACCGTCCAGCGTCCCACCCCGCGGATCGGGGTGAGCGCCGCGATGATCGCTTCGTCGTCCATCGCCTCGAGCTCGTCCAACTCGGGAACCTCGCCGGCGAGTGATCGCGTCGACAGGTCGCGCAGCGCGGCGACCTTCGACGACGAGAGCCCCGCGGCGCGCAACTCGGCGTCGGAAAGCCGTGCGATCCCGTTCGCGGTGGGGCCGTCGAGGGCCTTGGGGAACAGCGCGCACAGCCGGGCGTAGATCGCCGAGGCCGCGGCGGACGAGACCTGCTGTGCCGTGATCGACTCGGCGAGCGCCGCCACGGTCGACGACGCGAGGCGCATGCGTGGGGTGCGGTGGCCGACCAGGTCGATGAGCCGGGCCATGTCGGGGTCCGCGGCGGCGAGGGCTTCGTGCGCGGCGGCCAGGTCCCAGGGCATCTCGGCCGCGGCTTCGCCGCGCCCTTCGGCGCGCAGCAGCCGCAGTTTGGTGATCACCCCGCCATGGGCCGAGAAGCCGCCCAGGTTGCCGTTCGCCGCGGTGACGCGGTGACAGGGCACGACGATGCCGAACGGGTTGCGACCCAGCACCTGCCCGACGGCACGGGGCATGTTCGACGAGTGGTAGCCGGCGCGGTGGGCGAGCTCACCGTAGGTGATCGTGTCGCCCGGCGGCACCGTACGAAGCGCCGCGTAGATCGACGCGGCGAACTCGCTCAGCCGCTCGCCGTCGAGGGGCACATCGGCGAGGTCGTCGTCAACGCCCCGGGTCAATCCGTCGATCCGGCTCGTCACGGCTCGCACCGAACCGGGCGCAGCGTCGAGCGCCACGACCGGCCCCGGCGCATGCTCGGCGACGAGTGCACGCAACGCAGCAGGGGTCTCCTCGGGTAGGTGCACGCTGGTGATGCCCGCGGTCGACCACGTGATCCCACACCTGCCCACGGCCGTGGAGAACACGGTCCCACCCGGCTCTGACGCGAAGGTCGCCGCATGGCGCATCGAACGCGCCGCCACACTGGTCATCGTCGGTCGGTCCTCACTGGTCGTTCCTCACGGCTCGTCGCCCGCCACCCCAGGCTTCGTCGCCGACTCGTATCCTGCGTGGATCGGCCGGGCACGATCGATGATCGCGCCGACATCGCTGCCCGAGGGCAGCGTGTCGAACGGCCCGGCCATCCTGCCGGCACCGGCCGGGCCGTCGGGGCGGTCGGCGCCGCCATGGCGGACGAGGCCATCGGTGAGCGCGACGTCGGGGATGGCCGCATCGTGGCACAGGAGCAGCGTCGACCGGTTCGTCGCCTCGTGGGTTGCCATGGCTCCGTTCTACCCGAGCCTGCTCCCCGGCGCTCGTGTCGGACAAGGCGACGCGACCGCCCGGCGGGCACGCCGTCGGCTTCGGCGCTCCCTACCCTTGGAGCCATGACCTCGACGACGCGTGTCGACGACCGACCGCACGTGGTCGTCGTGGGGGCCGGATTCGGTGGACTCGCGTGTGCCAAGGCGCTGTCGAGAACCGACGCCGTCCGGGTCACGGTCATCGACCGCAACAACTTCCACACCTTCCTGCCGCTGCTGTACCAGGTGGCGACCTGCGGCCTGAACGCCGCGGACGTCGCCTACCC
>JBDZVK010000338.1:0-2885 GCA_040255725.1 Actinomycetota bacterium | reverse complement strand
GAGAAGGTGACCAGCACCAGCACGGCGGGGATCAGCAGCGGCAGGTACGCCCAGTCGGGCGAGCGTTGGACCACGAACAGTGCGACGACCAACACGATCGACTGGAGGAACCAGTGGACCAGCGCCGCGCCGATCGACGCCAGGGGCAGGATCTCGCGGGGGAACCACACCTTGTTCACCAACTGCGCGTTCGCCACCACCGACGACGAGCCGCTGGTCAGCGCGGAGGTGAAGAACGTCCACGGCAACAGGCCACAGATGAAGAAGATCGCGAACAACGGGATCGGCGACTTGAACAGGACCCCGAACGCGAACGAGTACACGATGAGCTGGAGCGCCGGGTTGAGAAGGGTCCACAGAAAACCGAGGATCGAGTCCTTGTACTTGACCTTCAGTTCCTTGCGGACCAGGTTGCCCAGCAGTTCGCGGTAGCGCCACACGTCGCGGAGCCGTTGCACGGCGCCCGGGCGCTTCGAGATCTCGGTGGTGCGCAACTCGGCTCGGTCCAGCGCTCCCGACGGCGCCCCGGATGGATCGGGGGCATCACCGTCGACGGCCACCGAGGCTTGCTGGGACATGGACGGGATGCTCCTTCGGGGATCGTGGCAGCCGTCGAAGGGACCCGAAGGCTCCGCTTCGACACGGACGAATCACCCTACCGCCACTCCGGGGGCGACGAGCAGCCACACCGGCGACTCGGCGGGCACCCCGCACCGGCGCCCCGATGCCCGGGGTCCGCTCGTCGATTTCCTAGACTCCCCCGGATGCATCGACCCAAGCGGACTCCCCGACCGCTCGAACTCCCGAGCACACCGTCCGGCGGCTGCCGATGAGAGCCCTGGTCACCGGCGCCGGCGGGTTCGTCGGCACCCACCTCGTCGAACATCTCGAAGATGCCGGCGACACGGTCCTGCTCACCGATCCGTCCATCGACGGGGTCGACATCACCGACGTCGACGGCGTCGCCGAGCTGTTGGCCTCCACCCGACCCGAGGTGATCTACCACCTCGCCGGTTGGGCAGACGTGGGTGCTTCCTGGTCGAACCCGGCCACCGCGTTCCGCGTCAACGCGGACGGCACCCTCAACGTGCTGCTCGCCGCGCTGGCGATCGGCGTGAGCCGGGTGTTGATCGTCTCCAGTGCCGACGTCTACGGATCGGTGGCCGAAGGCGACATGCCCATCACCGAGGAGACGGCGCTGCGGCCGGTGTCGCCGTACGCGGCATCGAAGGTCGCCGCCGACTTCCTCGGTCTGCAGGCCTATCTGGGCCGCGGGCTCGCCGTGCTGCGGGTCCGGGCCTTCAACCACCTGGGTCCGGGACAGACCGACAAGTTCGTCGCCTCCGCGCTGGCGTCGCGTATCGCCCGCAACGAGCTCGAGGGCACCGACGAGATCCCCATCGGGAACCTGTCCGCCCGGCGCGACTTCACCGACGTGAGAGACGTGGTGCGCGCCTACCGGATGATCATGTCCGACGGGGTGCCCGGTGAGGTCTACAACGTGTGCTCGGGTCGCGACGTCGCGGTACAGGAACTCGCCGAGGAACTCCTCACCCACGCCTCGCATCCGATGCACTTCGTCACCGACCCGGAGCTGCTCCGTCCCGTCGACGTGCCCGTGCTGCGCGGCGACCACACCAAGCTCACCGAGGCGACCGGATGGAATCCCGAGATTCCCCTCGCCCGCACACTGGAAGACCTGCTCGACGACTGGCGGCAGCGTCTCGGGGTCACACGATGACCCCCGACGCAGCCGAAAGGCGAGCACCCGCGACCCCAGACATGGCAATGTTCACCGACCAAGGCAGTTCAGGAACCGATCAATGACCAAACGCGCACTCATCACCGGGATCACCGGACAGGATGGCTCGTACCTCGCCGAACTCCTGCTCGACAAGGGCTACGAAGTCATCGGCATGGTCCGGCGTTCCTCCACCGTCAACTTCGAACGGATCGCCCACCTGCAGGACCGGATCACGTTCGCGTCCGGCGACCTGCTCGACGAACTCTCACTGGTCAACATCGTGCGGGAGCACGCGCCCGACGAGGTCTACAACCTCGCCGCACAGTCGTTCGTCCAGACCTCGTGGAGCCAGCCGGTTCTCACGGGGCAGACCACGGCGATCGGCGTCACCCGGATCCTCGACGCGATCCGACTCGTGAACTCCGACATCCGCTTCTACCAGGCCTCGTCGTCGGAGATGTTCGGCAAGGTCCAGGCCGTTCCCCAGTCCGAGGACACCCCGCTGTACCCGCGCAGCCCGTACGGCGTCGCGAAGGTCTACGGCCACTGGATCACGATCAACTACCGAGAGAGCTACGGCCTGCACGCGTCGTCGGGGATCCTGTTCAACCACGAGTCGCCCCGCCGCGGTCTCGAGTTCGTGACCCGCAAGATCTCGAACGCGGTGGCCCGCATCAAGCTGGGACGCCAGCGCGAACTCGCCCTGGGGAACCTCGACGCCCAACGCGACTGGGGATTCGCCGGTGACTACGTCGAGGCGATGTGGCGGATGCTCCAGCAGGACGAACCCGACGACTACGTGGTCGCGACCGGCGAGACCCACTCGGTCCGCGAGTTCTGCGATCTGGCCTTCTCGCACGTCGGCCTGAACTACGAAGACCACGTCGTCACCGACGATCGCTTCATGCGACCTGCCGAGGTCGACCTGTTGATCGGTGACGCGACCAAGGCGAACCGGCAACTCGGATGGGAGCCCAGGATGAGCTTCGCCGAACTCGTCGCCACCATGGTCGACGCCGACCTGGCACTCATCTCGGGGCACCTCGACGGGCTGCACTCATGAGCGGCGGCGATGCGCAGGGTCGTGAGTACGACGAACGGCCCTGGGGCAGCTACACCGTGCTCGAGGACGCGACCCCCG
>JBDZVK010000337.1:0-2886 GCA_040255725.1 Actinomycetota bacterium | reverse complement strand
CCCGCGGAACCGCCCCGCGGCCATGCCCGAATCGTGTACCTGGGGCCGGTGGCGCCTCACTGGGAGGTCCAGTCGGACTTCGGCGACCGGACCTTGATCGAGGACTTCCGTGCCCGGGTCATGGCCCGTCTGCAGCTCGTCCCCCCGCACGACCCGCAGTTCCGGCGGAATCGGGAACGCTGCGTTCGTGACGCCGAACGCGAGAACATCCTGCTCGAATGGGATCTCGGTTTCTCGACGGAGTGAGCTCGACCGGTGGGTGTGACCACTCGCCCGTAGGCTGAACGACGATGGCTGTCACCGAAGCGTCCGTCGCAGAACCGATCGGTGGGGAAGACGGCGACCCCGACGACCCGGCGCGTTTCGTGAACCGGGAGCTGTCGTGGCTCGACTTCAACGAGCGGGTCCTGGCCAACGCCACCTTCGACGACGTACCGGTGCTGGAGAAGGCCAAGTTCTGCGCGATCTTCTCCGACAACCTCGACGAGTTCTTCCAGGTGCGGGTCGCCGGCCTCAAGGACCAGGTCGCGGCCGGGTTCGGCCAACCCTCACCCGACGGTCTCACCCCGGCCCAGCAGCTCACGGCGATCGCCACCCGGGCCCGCGACCTGGTCGAGCGCAGCGAGAAGATCTTCCTCACCCAGGTCGTGCCCGAGCTCGCAGCGGCCGGGGTGGTCCTGAGCGACTGGGACTCGCTCGACGACGACGACCGCCGGTTTCTCGTCACCGAGTTCGAGGACCGGATCTTCCCGGTCCTCACGCCGTTGTCGGTCGACCCCGGGCACCCGTTCCCCTACATCTCGTCGCTGTCGTTGAACCTCGCCGTCCTGGTGCGCGACCCCCACACCGGTGAGCGACGCTTCGCCCGGGTGAAGGTGCCCGCCACGCTCCCGCGCTTCGTCGTGCTGCCCGACGGCCAACGGTTCCTGCCCCTCGAGAAGGTGATCTCGGCGCACCTCGGCCAACTGTTCGAAGGCATGGAGATCGTCGAGCACGTGCCCTTCCGCGTGACCCGCAACGCGGATCTCGCCGTCGAGGAGGAGGAGGCCGACGACCTGCTCGTCGCCGTCGAGATGGAACTGCGACGGCGTCGGTTCGGTCGGGCGGTCCGTCTCGAGATCGACGCCCGCGCGTCCACCGAGATCCGTGATCTGCTCATCCGCGAACTCGAGCTCACCGCCGACGACGTCTACGAATCGTTCGGTCCGCTCGACCTCGGTGGTCTGTGGGCGCTCGGCGATCTGGACCGGCCCGACCTGAAGGACCGTCAGTGGGCGCCGGTCACCCCTGGGCCGCTGACCCCCGCCGACGACGAACACTCCGACTTCTTCGCCACGATCCGTGCCGGTGACCTGTTGGTCCACCACCCCTACGAGTCGTTCGTGACCTCGGTCGAGGAGTTCATCCGTCAAGCAGCTCGTGATCCGCAGGTGCTCGCGATCAAGATCACCCTGTACCGCACCTCGGGTCGCAGCGCGATCGTCCAGTCGTTGATCCGTGCCGCGGAGCGGGGCAAGCAGGTGGCGGCACTCGTCGAGCTCAAGGCGCGTTTCGACGAGGCGGCCAACATCGAATGGGCCCGGGCGCTCGAAGAAGCCGGGGTGCACGTCACCTACGGGCTCGTCGGACTGAAGACGCACTGCAAGACGACGATGGTCGTGCGGGACGAGGGCGGGGTGCTGCGTCGCTACTGCCACATCGGCACCGGCAACTACAACGACACGACCGCCAAGACCTATGAGGACGTGGGGTTGTTCACCTGTGACGAGTCGTTGGGACGCGACATCACCCAGCTCTTCAACTTCCTCACCGGGTACTCCCGCAAGGTCGCCTACGATCAGTTGCTCGTCGCGCCCTACACGTTGCGCCAGGGGCTGGAGGACCTGATCGACAACGAGATCGCCGCCGTCGAGTCGGGCCGATCCGGGGCGATCACGATGAAGATGAACAGTCTCGTCGACGCCGCGATGATCGACCGGCTGTACGCCGCGTCGCGGGCCGGCGTCGACATCGATCTGATCATCCGCGGGATCTGCTGCCTGCGGCCCGGCATGCCGGGCCGGTCCGAGCACATCAGGGTCCGGTCGCTCATCGGGCGCTACCTGGAGCACGCCCGGATCTTCCGTTTCGCGAACGGCGCCGGCCCGGCCCGGCCCGCCGTGTTCATCTCGTCGGCCGACCTGATGCCCCGGAACCTCGATCGCCGGGTCGAGATCATCGCGCCCGTGCACGACCCGGTCTCGGTCGAGCGGCTCGACCGCATACTCGAGATCGAGCTCGCCGACGACCAACTCGCCTGGACGCTCGACGCGGACGGCTCCTGGCATCGGGTGCGTGACGGCCTCGGGGCCTCGCTGGGAGACGGTGCGTCGCCGCGGGACCCGGTGAACGCCCACGTGCTCCTGCAACAGATCGCGCTGGGTCGTACCCGTCGGCACGAACTGGACGACGACGCGGTCAGCGCGACCGCGGCGAGCCGGTGAGCGACGCCGAGATGCCGATCCGGGCCGCCGGCGGGATCATCTGGCGGGATCGCGGTGCGCTCGAGGTCGTCGTGGTGCACCGTCCGCGCTACGACGACTGGTCGTTTCCCAAGGGCAAGTGCGAGCCGGGCGAGACCGACGAGGCCTGCGCGGTGCGCGAGGTGGCCGAAGAGACCGGGCTGCGGTGTGCGCCGGGGATCGAGCTGTCGCCGGTGCACTACCGCGATCGCCACGGACGCGCCAAGCAGGTGCGCTACTGGGCCATGGTGCCCCTCGGGGCGGCCGCGACCTGGGACGACGAGGTCGACGTGCTCTGTTGGCTGCGTCTGACCCGAGCCGCGCGGATCCTCACCTACGAACGCGATGCCGCCGTGCTGGACGCGTTCGGTCTGGTGGCCGGGAC
>JBDZVK010000336.1:0-2894 GCA_040255725.1 Actinomycetota bacterium | reverse complement strand
TCGGCGCGCCCGTGCAAGGGTGTGCGCGATGGTTCCCCGAAGGGTTGCGCTGCATTGGAGCGGCGGCAAGGACGCCGCGTTGGCGTTGAGCCGTCTCCTCGCCGACGACGCCATCGTGGTCGACCGCCTCGTGACGACCACGGTCGACGCCGAGTGCCAGTCGACGGTGCACGATCTGCCGGTCGGTCTCGTGCGTGCCCAAGCCGACCAGATCGGGATCCCGGTCGAATTCGTTCCTCTGGTCGGTCCGGGACTGGAAGGGTACGACGAAGCGATGACGGTGGCCGCATCACGGTGGCGCTCCGAGGGTGTCGACGCGGTGGCATTCGGTGACCTCGCCGATCCGGGGGTCCTCGCCGCGCGTCGCGTCCGCTTCGAACCGTTCGGCTTCACGGTGATCGAACCCTTGTGGGACCTGACCCCGTCGGCCTGCATCGCGGCGTACCTGCGTTCCGGCATCCGCGCGGTGACCGTCGTCGTGGATGCTGCCGTCCTCGGCAGCGACGCGGTCGGTCGCGTCGTCGACCGGCGGTTCGTCGAGGAACTGCCCCACGGCTGTGATCCGTGCGGTGAACGCGGCGAGTACCACACGTTCGTCCACGATGGCCCGTTCTTCAGTCAGCCGGTGCCCTTCACGATGGGCGAGATCCGTCGCATCGAACGAACCATCGCCACGACCGATGGGCAGCGGTGCTTCCGGCACTGGGTAGCAACGCCGTGGCCGACGCCTCCGGTCCCGTCGGCGCAGTGAGACGTCGCATCAGACGTGACCGGTGACAAGGGAGCGTCCCGCGTGTGGCTGCGGCGCTCTCGTCCGACTATGAGCAGGTGAAGACTTCCACCACCGAGGGAAGGGCGTAGCCGCGGTCGTCTCGGTACGCCTCGGCCCGCTCGAGGATCTCGTCACGCACGGCGGTGCGGGTGGCTTCGTCGAGGGTGCGGATCGTCAACGCGACCGGGCCCGAGAACTCACTCGCATACGACCACAGCTCGTCCTCGTCGGCGTAGCGGTACGCCATCGTGACCTCCTGGTTCGCCACCTCGCCGAAGCCAGCGTCGCGGAGTATCTGCGAGGTGGATGCGACGTCGGCGAGGGCGAACATGCTGGGTTCGCCCGGCCCCGGGAGCGCCAGGAGGCCGCGTTCGGCGAGCACCCGGGCGTACAACGTGAAGAACGGGTTGCGCTCGGCGGTGGAGAACACCGCGAACACGAGCCGGCCTCCCGGTCGGATCACCCGACGCGCCTCGGCGAGGGCCGCGGCGGGGTCGGGAAGGAGCATGTAGACCCAACGTGCGAGCACCCGGTCGACGGTGCCATCGGCGAGATCCAACGCGGTGACGTCGAGTTGGCGGTACTCGGCGTCGATACCGGCGTCGTTGCCGCGCCGTCTCGCCGCGGCGAGCATGGCGGCAGACAGGTCGCTCGCGATCACCCGACACCGTCCGGGGAACCGCGTCGCGACCTCGACGGCACCGTCGGCGGTCGGGCCTCCCGCCAACTCGAGCACGGTGTCGCCCTCGTGGGGGTCGAGGGCATCGACCATGGTCCGGGTCAATGCCCTCGTGGTCGTGGCGTGCCAGTCGCCGTAGCGATCCCAGACGGGCGCGAGCGCGTCCCACATTCCCGCGATCGGCGCGTCGTTCTCGGTTTGCGGCATGGCGGCCTCCAGTGTCGTGGCGAACGGACCCCGTGAGCATCGTACTAGGAGCTTCTGGGGCCCGTCGACCAGGCGCCGGGTCCGACGAATCCTCAGGAGTGCTCGGCCACGAAGGAGCGGATCACGCTCATCGCCGCGTCCGGCTGGTCGCGCCACACGCCATGGCCACAGTCGGCGAACGACACGAATCGGGCGACCTCGCCGAGCGCTTCGGCGGCGACCCGGGCACCCGCGATCGGGGTGATGGGGTCGTCCTCGCCGGCCAGTACCAGGGTGGGCGAGGTCACCTGCGCGAGTTCCGGTCGGAAGTCGTAGGTCAGTCGCTCGCCGGTGCTCCAGAACTGGAACAGTTCCAGGTTGGCGTGTTCGAGCATCCGGGCGCTCGCGTCCTCGGCGTCGGGCCGGGCTCGCCGGTTGTAGAGCGGCATGCAGGTCGCGAAGTAGGCCAGGGTGTGCTCGGCGGTCGGGTCGTCCCAGAAGGCCTGCGCGGCTGCGGCCGCGTCGGCGCCTCCCAGGCGTGCGAACTCGGCGACCACTGCGGCGTCGTCGGTGACTGCCGCGGTGGAATCGGCGATGATGCCTCGGGCGTGGCCGGGATGACGGGCCGCATAGTGCAGCGCCACCATCGACCCGAACGACACGCCGTAGACGAAAGGCTGGGTGATGCCGAGCACGTCGCACAGCGCCACGACGTCGTCGGCCCACCGGTCGAACTGCCACGTGGACGGGTCGCAGCGGTCGCTGCGGCCGTTGCCCCGGTGGTCGACGTAGACGATCTGGGCGACGTCGGCCAGCTCACCGAACGCGGGCTTGAAGCTGGTGTGGTCGAAGCCCGGGCCGCCATGCAGGGCGAGCAGCACGGGACGCTCACGCATCGTCGGACCGTCGGGCACGAGCCCGAGGCCGTCGACGTCGACGAAGAGCCGGCAGTCACCGATCGACACGCGCATGGGCGCGCACCCTAGAGGACGTGCCGATCGGCGTGTCCGATCCGTGGTCCATCGGTCCACTCGGCCGGTCGGGGTACGCGCCTTCAGTGGGCGGTGATGACGAGCCGGGTCTCGGCCGGTCCGATCTGCAGTGACACCTCACCGCCGATCGGGTAGGTGCAACGCGGGCTGGTGTGGCCGAAGTCGACGTTCGCGACCACGGGCAGTCCATCGAGGAACGGTTGCCGCGAGACGATCTCCTCCAGCAGGGCCCTGGTCATGGCACTGGCCTGTTGGAAGCGGCCGA
>JBDZVK010000335.1:0-2901 GCA_040255725.1 Actinomycetota bacterium | reverse complement strand
ACAACCACGAATCGGTCGCCAACGACGCCTTGGTGATCCCCATCAACTCCGAACGGCCCTCCGCCGGGGTCTTGCCATCGGCGACCGTGACCCGGTTGGTCTCGGTGAAACGCCGCTGGTCGACCCGCTCACCCGGTAGGAAATCGGTGTCGCCCGGCTCCGACACGGCAACCCGCCGCGTCATCTGCCGCACGATCAACTCGATGTGCTTGTCATGGATCGACACGCCCTGGCCGCGGTACACGCTCTGCACCTCGTCCACCAGGTAGAACTGCGTCTCACGGACACCCTTGATGTCCAACAGCTCCTTGGGGTCACGGGCACCCTCGACGATCGCGTCACCCGCGGTGATCTCGTCACCCTCGGCGACCTCGAGCCGGGCCTGAAGAGGAATCAGGTACGACTCCTCCGACCCGTCGTCCGCCACGACGATCACCGTGCGACCACGGCCCTCGTCCTCGGCGATCCGGACCACACCCGAGGTGCGCGACAGCGTCGCCTTGCCCTTCGGGCTGCGCGCCTCGAACAGCTCCACGACCCGGGGCAGACCACCGGCGATGTCCGAGCCCGCCACACCACCGGTGTGGAAGGTCCGCATCGTGAGCTGGGTGCCCGGCTCACCGATCGACTGCGCGGCGATCACGCCGACGGCCTCGCCGAGTTCGATCGGCTTGCCCGTCGCCAGCGAACGGCCGTAACAGGCCGCACACACCCCGACCTCGGCATTGCAGGTCAACGGCGACCGGGTCCGCAGACGGGTCACCGATTCGTCGTCACGCAACACCGCCAACAGGTGGTCGTCGACCACGGTGTCCGCGGCGATCTCGGTGCCGTCGGACAGCGTCACCGCGTCGGCCAGACGGCGGCCGAACAGGCGGGTCTCCAGATGGGTGCGGTGCTCGGGCGTGTCGGGCGCGATGTCCTCGAGCCAGATGCCCGGGATGCGCGCCCCCTCGCCGGCGCAGTCGTCCTCACGGACGATCAACTCCTGGGCGACGTCCACCAGACGACGGGTCAGATACCCCGAGTCGGCGGTCCGCAGCGCGGTGTCGACCAGCCCCTTCCGGGCGCCAGGCGTCGAGATGAAGTACTCCAGCATCTCCAGACCATCACGGTAGTTCGACTTGATCGGGTGCGGGATCAGGTCACCACGCGGGTTCGCGACCAGACCACGCATGCCGGCGATCTGACGCACCTGCATCATGTTCCCCCGGGCACCCGAGCCGACCATCATGTCGATCGGGTTGAACGTCTCCGAAGCGAACTGGGCCGCCATGGCGTCCTTGACCTCCTCGGTCGCCTCGGTCCAGATCTCGGTCTCCTTCTGGCGACGCTCACCGTCGGTGATGATCCCCCGGCGGAACTGCGTGTTGACCTTGGCCGCCTCGGCGCCTCGGCGCTCGAGGATCTCGGTCTTCGCGGCCGGGGTCTTCACGTCGTCGATCGAGATCGTCAGCCCGGAGCGCGCCGCGTACGAGAAGCACAGGTTCTTGACGTTGTCGAGCACGCTGGCGACGATCCGCTTGGGGTAGCCGTTCGCGAGGACGTCGACGATCTCGCCCATGCGCTTCTTGTCGATGCGCTCGTTGATGTAGTCGATACGACGGTCGCCGATCGGCTCGACGGTCCACGCGTCAGACAGCGCCCGGTTGAACAGCAACCGGCCCAACGTGGTCGGGTGGTACGTGGCGGCCTGACCGTTCGCCGGGGTGGCGAGCAGCTGTTCGGTGCGGTACTCGATCAGCGCGTGCAGGTCGAGCGTGCCCTCTTCATAGGCGCGCTCGGCCTCGTACATGTGCTTGAAGACGCGGCCTTCACCCTTGGCACCCTCGACGACCTCGGTGAGGTAGAAGGCACCGATGATCATGTCCTGGGTCGGGGTGACCAGCGGACGACCGTGCGCCGGCGAGAGCACGTTGTTCGCCGACAGCATCAGCACCCGGCTCTCGGCCTGCGCTTCGGCCGACAGTGGCAGGTGGATGGCCATCTGGTCGCCGTCGAAGTCGGCGTTGAACGCGGTGCACACCAGCGGGTGGATCTGGATCGCCTTGCCCTCCACGAGCACCGGCTCGAAGGCCTGGATACCCAGACGGTGCAGGGTCGGCGCCCGGTTCAACAGCACCGGGTGCTCCTTGATGACTTCCGAGAGCACGCCCCACACCTGGGGACGACGCCGCTCGACCATCCGCTTCGCGGACTTGATGTTGGGCGCGATCTCGGTCTCCTGCAGCTTCTTCATGACGAAGGGCTTGAACAGCTCGAGCGCCATCTGCTTGGGCAGCCCGCACTGGTGCAGCTCCAGCGTCGGGCCACACACGATCACCGAACGACCCGAGTAGTCGACGCGCTTCCCAAGGAGGTTCTGGCGGAACCGGCCCTGCTTGCCCTTGAGCATGTCCGACAGCGACTTGAGCGGGCGGTTGCCCGGCCCGGTCACGGGACGGCCCCGGCGGCCGTTGTCGAACAACGCGTCGACGGCCTCCTGGAGCATCCGCTTCTCGTTGTTGACGATGATCTCGGGCGCACCCAGATCGAGCAGTCGCTTGAGCCGGTTGTTGCGGTTGATCACACGGCGGTACAGGTCGTTCAGGTCACTGGTGGCGAAGCGGCCACCGTCGAGCTGCACCATCGGGCGCAGGTCCGGCGGGATCACCGGCACCACGTCGAGGATCATCGCCCCCGGGTCGTTGGTGCGGCGACCGTTGTCGTCACGCTGGTTGAACGCGGAGACGATCTTGAGCCGCTTGATGGCCTTCTGCTTGCGCTGGGCCGACAGCGGCCGACGGCCGTCGGAGGCCTCGATGGCCTCGCGCAGCTTGGTCTCCTCCTCGTCGAAGTCGAGCCGACCGATCAGGTCCTTGATCGCCGCGGCACCCATGCCACCGGTGAAGTAGTCGCCGT
>JBDZVK010000334.1:0-2903 GCA_040255725.1 Actinomycetota bacterium | reverse complement strand
ACCGGATCCGCACCGAGTGGGGGTTCGCCGACGAAGACGACGAGTCACTCGCCGGCCTGTTCCGCCAGCGCTACCGGGGCGGCCGCTACTCGTGGGGCTATCCGGCGTGTCCCGACCTGGCGGGCAACGAGGTGTGCGCCGAACTGTTGGGCGCCGATCAGCTCGACATCGAGTGCAACGAGGGCACCGGGTATCAGTTCCACCCCGAACAGACCACCGGCGCGATCGTGTTCCACCACCCGCGGGCAAAGTACTTCGTCGCCGGCCGCTGAACAAACACTCCCCCACCCCCATCCGAAATTTGCAGGGATTCGCCGCTCTCGGCGGCAGAATCCTGCAAATTTCAGAGAAGGGTCGGACGGGCGGGGGGCGGGTCAGACGAACGGGCGGGCGATCAGGCCCACCACGCCGGAGGCGACGAGTGCGGCGGGTACGGTGAGCAGCCAGGCCAGGGCGATCCGCTGCGCGTGCTGCCAGCGGATCCGCCGGTAGCCTTCGGCCGCGCCGCATCCGACCAGCGACGCGGTCACCACCTGCGTGGTGCTCACCGGCAGACCCACGCCCGCCGCCGCGGCCACCGCAGCGGTCGAGGCGAACTTCGCCGTGGCGACCTGGCGGGGCCGCAACGCCAGGATCCCGCTGCCCACCGAACCCGACAGACGGCCGAGCCCGATCACGTTGCCCACGGCGAAGCACAACGCCAACCCGACCAGCAGCCAGGCGTCACCGCCCACCGACGCCGGGCTGCGCTGCATCGCGAGTGCGAGCAATGCGACCATCACCTGCGCGCCGTTCGCGCCGTACGCGACGCACAACAGCAGGAACGAGCCGAACTGACGACGGGCGACCCACCGCCACACCCGACCGGTCGGGGTGACCCAACGTTCTGCACGCGTCACGACCCACGCCAATACCGCACCGACCCACGGGGTCAGCGCCGCCGCCAGGAACACCGCGCCGACGGTCGCGCCGTCCACCGACAATCCCAGACCGAGGCCCACTCCGGTGATCGCGCCGATCAGCGCAGCGAACAGGCTCGTGGGCAACCCCCGCGCCGACAACACGGCCACCAATCCGACGCTGACGACCAGCACGGTCGCCAGGGCGAGACCCCGGCCCGGACCGTCGAACACGGCGAGATCGTCGGCGATGGTCCGCGCCACGCCGGTGCCCAGCACCACCGGTCCCGCCCCCACGGCGGCGGCGAGTACGACCAAGGGAACCCACGGCGGATTCCTCCCACCCCGCAGCTGCACCGCCACCAGCGTCCCGCCGTTGTTGGCCCCGGTCACCGCGGCGTAGGCGAACGCGCCCACCACCAACGCCACGTCGACGGGCGTCACCGCCCGCCCCGAGCGCCGACCATCACTGCTGGCGCTTCACCGCGCCGTCGGCGAGCGCGTCGGCGGCCTCGCCGAGACTACGGCCGACCATGTCGAGCCGGTGCAGCAACTCCCACTGCTTGAGCGCCTCGCCGTCGATCTTCGACGCGAACACCTTGCGCATGCCCTCCTGGTAGAGACGCCGCACCGCCCCGGCGCTCTTGCGGGCCGCGAGCGTCGCGTCGGTGATGTCCTCGGGAGGACCGGCCAGGGCTTCGACCGCCACGGCGAGCCCTTCGATGCCCTCGATGAGCGCCTTGATGATCGGCTTGGCGAAGCGACGGTCCTCGACGTCGTACATGTCGACCTCGCGGGCGAAATCGCGCAGGTGGTCGAGCACGTCGTCGATCGACCGCGACAGCCGGAACAGGTCCTCACGGTCGATCGGGGTGACCAGCGACCGCGAGAGCTGCTCGACCAGCCGGGCCCGGGCCTCGTCACCGCGATGCTCGATGTCGCCGATCTCGTCGCGCACGTCGCCGGCACTCGGCGGATGCCGTTTGGTCGTCCCCCGGCGAACCAGCTCGGCGCCCTCGAGCGTGGCGGCGACCTGCTCACCCAGCAGGTCGGCGAACAGCCGACCCGACCGACCCGACAACTCGGTGATCATCCGCCGGAAGTGACCGCGCATCTTCATCGGCGTCTTCCCCACCGACTCGGCGGACGATCGGGACCCGGCCGACTCCTAGGCTGGCCGGCCATGGAGCTCTCACTGGACGGCAAGGTCGCACTCGTCACCGGCGCGTCGCGGGGCATCGGCCTCGCGACCGCCCAGGCATTCGCCGCATCGGGGGCGAGCGTGATGCTCTCGTCGCGCAAGCAGGACGCGCTGGAGGCGGCCGCGGCGACGATCGACGGCCCGACCGGCGTGTTCGCCGCGAACGCGGGCGATCCCGAGGCGGCCGCAGCGTGCGTGGCCGCGACCGTGGAGCACTTCGGCGCCGTCGACATCCTGGTGAACAACGCCGCCACGAATCCGTATTTCGGCCGGGCGATCGACATCGATCTCCCACGGTACGACAAAACCTGGCAGGTGAACCTGCGGGGCATGCTGGTGTGGACCCAGGAGGCCTACCGGGCGTCGATGGCCGAGCGGGGTGGCAACGTGATCAACCTCGCCTCGATCGGTGGGATCACCGTCGAGGCCGGCATCGGCATCTACAACACCACCAAAGCCGCGGTGATCCACCTCACCAAGAACCTCGCCCACGAACTCGGCCCCGACGTACGGGTGAACGCGATCGCTCCGGGACTGGTCAAGACCGACCTCGCCCGGGCGCTGTGGGAGAACAACGAAGAGGTGATCGCCCGGCACATGCCGCTGCAGCGACTCGGTGAACCGAGCGACATCGCGAACATGGCCGTGTTTCTCGCATCGGACGCGGCGTCGTGGATCACCGGTCAGACCATGGTCGTCGACGGCGGTGCCACCCTCGGCTCGATCACCTGACCCGCACCCGGTCGCGACGGCCGGGTTCAGCCGTTCAGTACCGCGCGGGAGATGAGAATCGCGCCGAACCC
>JBDZVK010000031.1:0-15788 GCA_040255725.1 Actinomycetota bacterium | reverse complement strand
ATGCGCACGCTGTCGGACCTCGAGGCCGGCGACACGTTCGTCGTCGCCCGCGTGCCCGAGGAACTCGAGTTCGAGCCGGGCATCCTCGACTATCTGGAAACCGCCGAATTGCTGCCGAACCGCACCGGTACCCTCACCGTGACCTCACCCGACGGGACGATGACCGTCGAAGTCGGCGGTCGCCACGTGGGCGTCAGCCGGTTCGTGAGCGAACGGATCCTCGTCACGATGCCCTGAACCGCACCGGGTCACCGGGCCGGTCGGGCCGCCGTCGGTGCCCGCCACACCTCCGCGTAGCGGATCCCGCGCACCTCCACCACGTCGACGAGGGTGCGGCCGTAGGTCAGCAGCCCGTACCCGAGCGGCGTCAGCCGTTGACGTTTGGTGATCCCGATCACGACGTAGTCGGCTGCGGCCGGGTCGGTGACCCACCGACCACAAGCCGACCACGACACCATCTCGGGAGTCGTCCCCGCCGTCGTCACCGACGAGCACGACCGCCCCAGCCGGTGGACGTCACGCGTGATGACCTCGTAGGCCGCGCTGCGCTGCTCGTACCAACCCACGGCCACCGTCGACTGGGCCCGGTGCCCGCCGCCCAACACGGGATCGAAGTAGACGAGACCCCACGGCGCGACGCTGCACGAGAACCAGAGTCCGGCGAGACCGACCACGCCCCACGCCGGGCGTTCGAACCGTGCCCACCGGCCCCTGCCGGTGGCCGTGTCGCGTCGTCGAGGTTGCAGGGCCAGACAGCCCGCCAACAGGACCGGGGCGAGGATCATCAGTCCGTACCGGTCGTACTTGGCCGCGGCGAGCGACAACACGACCACCGGAGGCACGGCGAGCGCGCACGCGACGACGGCGAACGATCTCGACGACGAACGGAACAGGGCCACCGGAATGCCCACGACGGCGATCGCCAGCGCCCAGGGGGTCATGCGCCACGGCAGCACGTACGCATAGAACGTCATCGGCGCCTCGTCCACCATGCGCCCGCGGTGAAAGACCGCTCTCGCCTCCCCACCGAGCCGGGCCGAATCGACGAGTCGGTTCCACTGGCCGACCGGGTCGAGCCACAGCGCGGGATACAGCACCGCCACGGTGACGACCGCGCCGGCCAGGGCCACGGTGACCCCGACGAGAAGCGGCCGGCATGCCGACCACCGGTCCGCTCGCGTGGACCCTCGGCGCCAGCGGACGATCAGTGACCAGCCCACGAGGATCAGTGCGCCGAGAGCCCAGGTGCAACCGGTGAGTTTCGTGATCGCGGAGCCGGCCAACAGGACCCCGGCCGCCGCGCCCCAGCGCCGGGGGACCGGATCGGCGACCGAGTCGGTGACGCCTCGCACCGGCCGGGGAACGCCGCAGCCGATCGCCAGGGCGACCAGCCCGGCGAGCCCGAGGAGCGCCGTCAGCTCGTCGGTGTGCAGCACCGCGCCGTGGGCCACCCAGAACGGACCGGTCGCGAGCAGCAACCCGAACGCGACCCCCACCCGTGTCGATGCCCAGCGTCCGACGAGCCAGGCGACCAGTCCGACGAGCGCCGCCGTCGCGACCGCGACCGTCGCCTGTGCGAGTGCGACCCCCTGCGTCGAGGTCTCGAAGATCCGGCCGTCCGGCACCAGGTGCAGCCGTCGACCGACCTCGAACACGACCTTCGCGACCGTTCCGAGCCACATGGTCGTGATGCCGGGCATGGTCGCCGTGTCGCCGCTGGTGATGGCCAGGCGCGACAGGTGACCGTGCGTCAGTGCGTGCTCGAAGAGGCCACTTCGCCGCATCCACTTGGGTTCGTCGACCGTCTGGAAGTTTCCTGCGGTCAACAGACGTGGCAGCGCCGCCGCCAGGCCCACCAGTGCGAAGGTGAGGCGACCAGCGGTCCGATCGCTTCCGACGGGACCCCGGACCTCCGCCGCGGCCGAACCCGGGTCGTCGCTCACCCGACGAGGACGTCGGGGAGGTCGCCGGCGTGGACCACCCGGAGTCGCTTGGTCGCCCGGGTGAACGCTACGTACAGCGAACGCAGCCCCTGAGGCTCGGATTCGACGATCACGCCCGGCTCGACCACGACCGCAGCGTCGACTTCGAGACCCTTGACCAATCTGACGGGCACGACCGTGACCTGTTGTTGCAGCCCGTTGGCTGCAGCGGAGCCGTGCGGCACGCCGGCGACCTGGAGCGCGCGGTCGATCCGGTCGACCAGCGGCCCGGGCACGATCACCGCGACGTTGCCGGTCCCGACCGCACGCATCTCGTCTCGGACGGCTGCGGCCACCGCCCCGTCGAGCTCGCCCGGCGCCACGCGGGTCACGACCGGGGCGTCACCGTCGGTCCGCACCGCGGTCGGCGGCGACAGCTGCGGTGCGACCTCGCGCAGGATCCGGTTGGCGAACCCCATCAACGGCGCAGGGATCCGGTAGCCGATCGTCAGCTCGGCGATCCGGTGGCGGCGCTCGGGCAGATGGTCGAGCACGTCGTACCAGTCGCTGTGGGCCCAGGCACCGGTCGCCTGGGCGATGTCGCCGACGATCGTCATCGAACCGTTCAACGACCGGCGGTTCAACATCCGCAGCTGCATCGGCGACAGGTCCTGGGCCTCGTCGACGACGATGTGCCCCCAGGTCCGGATCTCGCCTTCGGGCGTGCCGTCTGGTCGAAGACGGCCTTTCCGGCGCGGCGGCGGCCCCAGCCCGACGGCCGCCTCGTCGAGCAGGGGCACGTCCTGCTGGGTCCAGATCACGTCGTCGACGTGCGCCTCCCACGGCCGGTACAACCGCTCGGCATCCTCCGGTGAGAGCGCCCCCCGTGCCGCACGCCGGAGCAGGGCCTTCGAACCGTAGAGTTCGTGGAGGAGCTCTGCCGGCGTCAGCACGGGCCACATCCACTCCAGCGCCGCGCGGACCTGGGGATCGTCGCCCAGCCGCTCGGCCACCGACGCCCCGGTGAGGGGCGTGCGCGACGACTCGGCGAGCGCCGCGAAGACCTCTTCGGCGACGAAGCGTCGGGCCGCGTTGTGGGTCCGGAAACGCCGTGCCGCCTCCGAGACGATCGCCGCGGACCGGTCGACGTCGAGCGTGAGATGCTGAAGTCCGACGGCGACGCGCAACCGCGAACGCAACGGCCGCCGCCGGTCACGGATCGCGTTCGCGACCAGCCCGGCCACCGCCGGGTCACCCTTGATCCGGGCGACGTGGGCGTCGTCGTCGCCGCTCACCGCGACGGGTTCGATCAGGTCGGCCAAGACGGCCAGTTGAACGCCGGCCTCGCCGAGGGAGGGGAGCACCTGTTCGATGTAGGACAGGAACAGCCGGTTGGGGCCCACGACCAGGACGCCCTGGCCTTCCAAGGGAAATCGGTGCGTGTAGAGCAGATAGGCGGCCCGGTGCAACGCCACGACCGTCTTGCCCGTGCCCGGACCGCCCTGGACGACCAGCACCCCCGGCAGCTCGGAGCGGATGATGCGGTCCTGTTCGACCTGGATGGTGCCCACCACGTCGCCGAGGTGACCGGTCCGTCCCGATTCGAGCGACGCCACGAGGGCGCGGCGTCCCGAGACGCGGTCGTCGTGGTCGACGGGCCGGTCCACATCGCCGAAATACTCGTCGTCGAGGTCGAGCAGGGTGCGTCCCCGGCTGGCGAAATGCCGCCGACGCTGCAGCCCCATGGGGTGCGGACCGGTCGCCCGGTAGAACGCTTCTGCGATCGGGGCACGCCAGTCGACCACGACCGCCTCGTGATCGGCGTCGGAAACCGGAAGGCGACCGATGTAGAAGCTGGTCTGACGGTCGTCGACGTCGGAGTCGACGTCGGAGTCGACGTCGATCCGGCCGAACACCAACGACGCGTCGCCCAGGTCGAGCCCGGCGAGCCGGTCGTCGACCGTCGAATAGATGACGTCGCGCTCGTAGCGCGCCTGGGCGGTGCCGCCCGCCCCGACCTCGACCATCGTGCGGAGGCGATTGGCCGAGTCTCGGGCCTCGTCGAGCAGGCGGTACGCCCGGTCCACGTAGCGCTGTTCCGATTCCAGTTCCGGGTTGCTCGCCATTGCTCCAACGTGCGGGTCGATCGGCTCCCTGGGACCGCGCTCGACACTGGCGGGGGCGATCAGGGGATCGTCCATCCTACCGGGTCACCACCCAGGCCGCTTCATGGGCCCGACGGCACGGGCGGCACCCCCACACCGGGACCGGTCGAAGGCGTGTGGACACACGGCGAAGAGGACCTCGGGCACCCTCGGGAGTACCGTGGCGGGCCGTGGCCGTCCCGATCGACGCACCGCTGTTGCGCGCCAGCCGAGGCGAACCGGCGGCGCACGTCCCGGTCTGGTTCATGCGCCAGGCCGGTCGCTCGCTGCCCGAATACCGTGCCCTGCGAGGCTCGGGCACGATCCTCGACGCGATCGGCGACCCGGAACTCGCCGCCGAGATCACGCTGCAACCGGTGCGGCGTCACGGCGTCGACGCCGCCATCCTGTTCTCCGACATCGTCGTGCCCGTCCACGCGATCGGGTTCGGCGTCGACGTCGTCCAGGGGACCGGGCCCGTCGTCGCCGAACCGTTCCGCAGCGCGGCCGACCTCGAACGTCTGCGCCCGTTGGAGCCCGACGTCGACACGCCCTATGTGCTCGAGACGATCCGGACCCTCGTCGCCGAACTCGGCGACACCCCGTTGATCGGATTCGCCGGGGCGCCCTTCACCGTGGCGAGTTACCTGATCGAGGGCGGACCGTCGCGCAATCAGGCCCGGACCAAGTCCCTCATGCTCGCCGACCCCGGCCTCTGGGGTCGCCTGATGGACCGACTCGCCGACCTCGCGCTCGCCTCGCTCCGAGCCCAGATCGACGCCGGCGTCGTCGCCGTCCAGCTCTTCGACTCGTGGGTGGGCACCCTCGCCCCCGACGACTACGCGCGCTTCGTGATGCCCGCGACCCGCAAGATCTTCGACGGGATCGCCGACACCGGCGTGCCACGGATCCACTTCGGCGTGGGGACGGGCGAACTGCTCACCCTGATGCACCGGGCCGGTGCCGACGTCGTCGGCGTCGACTGGCGCACCCCGCTCGACGAGGCGCGTCGCAGAATCGGCGACGACGCCGTCCTGCAGGGCAACCTCGACCCGGCGGTGTGCCTGGCTCCCTTCGAGGTGGTCGCCCAGCGGACCCGCGACGTGCTGCGCGCCAACGGCGGCCATCCCGGGCACATCTTCAACCTCGGCCACGGGGTCACACCCGACATCGACCCGGGCGTGTTGACCGAGATCGTCGCGTTGGTCCACGAGGAGGGCCGCACCGACGCAACGGTGAGCGCGGCGGTGGCCGCGTCGGACCGCAGCGGCGAGGGCGTCCCGGAGACGTGACGATGTCGACGCCGGACGGCCCGTCGACCGGAGTGGTGGTGATGGCCTATGGCACCCCGGCCACCCCGGACGACATCGAGGCCTACTACACCCACATCCGCCGGGGGCGTCCCCCCACCGACGAGCAGCTCGCCGACCTGCAACGACGCTACGGCGCGCTCGGCGGGGTGTCGAAGCTGCGCGAGCGGACCGAAGCGCAGCGCGCGCGGCTCGCAACGTCGCTCGAGCGCCGCTCGCCGGGTCGTTTCCGGGTGCAGGTCGGGCAACGTCACGCGGCACCCTTCATCGCCGACGCGGTCGCCGAGTTGGTGCCCGCGGGGGCGTGGTCACGCGGCTGTGACCGCATCGTGGGACTGGTGCTGGCCCCGCACTATTCGCGCTACAGCGTCCAGTACTACGCCGACACGCTCGCGGAGGCCGCCGGCGCCTTCGGGATCGAAGCGGTGACGATTCCGCACTGGTACGAGCTGCCCGCTCACCGGTCGTTCCTTGCCCGTGCCGTCGCCGACGCACAGGCCACGCTCGACGTCGAGCGGCGCGCGACCCGCGTGCTGTTCACCGCCCACTCGCTCCCCGAGCGGTTGCTGGTCGACGACCCCTACCCCGACCAACTCGCCGACGGCGCCGCCGCCATCGCCGCCGAGGCCGGACTCGACGACGGGGGTGGCTGGTCGATCGCCTGGCAGAGCGCGGGCGCCACCGACGACGCGTGGCGCGGCCCCGACGTGCTTGAGGTCATCGCGGACCTGGGTGCCGACCCGGCCGTCGAGGCGGTCGTCGTGTGCCCGCACGGATTCACCTCCGACCATCTCGAGGTCGCCTACGACCTCGACATCGAGGCCCGCCGTGCCGCCGAAGAGGTCGGGTTGGCATTCGCCCGCACGCGGGTCGTCGACGACGACGCGGTGGTCTTCGACGCCCTCGCCGAATGGGTGCAGCTCGCCGCGGAGTCCGCATGAGCGCCCCACACGGCCCCGCCGCCATGAACGGTGACGCCCCGGGGACCGGTCCGGTCGACGACGCGGGGGCACGCCACGTGATCGTCGTCGGCGGAGGAATCGCCGGGTTGAGTGCTGCCTGGACGCTGGTCGGGCACGGCGTACGGGTGACCCTGCTCGAAGCCGAGCACCTCGGGGGCAAGCTCCGCACGGTCGGCTTCGCGGGGCGTCCGGTCGAGGAGGGCCCCGATGCCTTCCTCGCGCGCGTGCCCGACGCGACCCGCCTGGCGCGGGAGGTCGGCGTCGGCGACCGGCTCGTCTCCCCTGCCACGGGACGGGCGTTCGTGGTGGTCGACGGCGCCCTCGCGCCATTGCCTGCGGCGCAGGTCCTCGGCGTCCCGGCCGACCCCGACGCTGCCGATCTCGCCGCGATCCTGGACCCGGCCTCGATCGCCCGGTTGCGGGCGGACCGCGACGATCCGGGCGCGCCTCCCCCGTCCGACGACGACCCGACCATCGGCGCGTTCATCCGGGCGCGACTCGGTGACGCGGTCGTCGACCGGCTGGTCGGTCCGCTCGTCGGGGGGATCAACGCGGGCGATGTCGATGCGCTGAGCCTGGCGGCGGTCACGCCGCAACTCGACGACCTGGCACGATCGGTCGACGAGCCCAGCCTGGTGCGGGCGGCCGCGCGGATGCGGGCCGCGGCCGCGCCCGCGGGCCCGGTGTTCTTCGCGCCCGCGGGCGGCATGGGCTCCCTGGTCGACGCGACGGTCGCCGCCCTCGGGGGCGCCGGCGGCGAGATCCACGACGACGTGGCCGTGCGCAGCATCGAACGCCTCGAGCGGTCCTGGCGGGTGATCGCGGACGAACCCCGCAGAACCGGTGTGGCGACCGAGGCGATCCACGAAGCCGACGGGATCGTGCTCGCCACACCGGCGCCGGTCACCGGATCGCTCGTCCAGGACCATGCGCCGACCGCGGGGATGCACCTCGGCTCGATCCCCCACGCGTCGGTGGCGATCGCGACGTTCGCCTTCGATCCGGCCAGCGTGCGACGGGCCGCGGACGGCTCCGGCTTTCTGGTACCCCGCTCGGAGGGCACGTTGACCACGGCGGCGTCGTGGCTGTCGACCAAGTGGGAACGCCTCGCGCCCGAGCACGGAGACGGCACGTTCCTGATCAGGGTCTCCGCCGGGCGCGCCGACGACCGGCGCATCGCCGAACTCGACGACCCCACGCTGCTCGACCGGCTCTCCGAAGAACTGGGGCACATCATGGGCGGAACCGGCGCGCCGGTCGCCCGGCGCCTCCGCCGCTGGCCTTCGGCCCTTCCCCAGTACACCCCGGGGCATCTCGACCGGATCGCCGCGGTCGAAGCCGATCTCGCCACGCTGGACCCGCCCGTGGCGGTCGCCGGTTGCGCACTCCGGGGCGTGGGCATCCCCGCCTCGATCGCGAGCGGCCGGGTCGCCGCCGAGCGGGTCCTCTCGTCGTTGTCGCGGGGGACCGGCCGGGGGGAGTCGACCACGAGGTGAGTGTCGAACCCACCCGCACCGAGGCACCCGATGTCGACACCGTGGGGCCCGGTGCCGCCGGACCCGAGTCGACGAGGCCCGGTCGGCCGCGCCCGTTCCATCGGGTCGCCCGGTTGCTGCCCACGCCGAAGACGGCGGGTCTGTGCATCGTCTCGGGGGTGCTGCTCGCCGGGTCCCTGCCCCCCTGGGGGTTCTGGCCGCTCGCATTCGGCGGCGTCGCAATGCTCGACGTGGTGTTGGCCGACCGCCCCCACCGCTCGCGGGCGGGCCGGATGGGCCTGGTGGCACTGACCCTGTTCGCGATCACCCTGTTCTGGATCAAGGACCTGACCGCACCGGGCTACGTGATCGCGATCGTGGCCTTCGCCGCGATGTTCGCGCTCGTGGGGATGCTCGTCCCGCCGGGACGCGGCCGCCACCTCGCCCTGCCCGGCGCGTGGGTGCTCGCGGAGGCCTGGAAAGGGCACTGGCCCTTCGGTGGGGTCCCGATCTCGGACCTCGCCATCGGTCAGGTCGCCGGACCGCTCGCTCCGGTCGCCCGGCTCGGCGGGGTGGAACTGCTCAGCGGCGTGACGGTCGTCGTCGGGGTCGTGGTCGCCGCCATGGTGCTCGGCCCGAACCGGACCCGGATCGTCGCCGGCGTCGCGGCCGTGGCGGTGATCGCCCTCGTCGGGGCGGCCGCCGGGTCGCCACACGGCCACGACATCGGCACGCCCGTGAGGATCGCCGCCGTCCAGGGCGGCGGACCCCAGGGGACCCGGGCCATCTTCACCGACATGGACAAGGTGTTCGACCGGCACCTGCAGGCATCGGAAGGCATCGACCGGCCTGTCGACGTGATCGTCTGGCCCGAAGACGTCGTCGACCTCGACGAGGGCGACATCGCCGACCCCGACAGCGCCCACGGTCAGGATCTCGCCGCGCTCGCCCGCGCCAAGGACGCAACCGTCATCGCGGGGGTCGTCCAGAACGTCGGCGACGACGCCTTCGCGAACTTCTCGGTGGTGGTCCGCCCCGACGGCACGTTCGGCGACCGTTACGAGAAGGTCCACCGGGTGCCCTTCGGTGAGTACGTGCCGTTGCGGTGGCTCGTCGAACCGTTCGCCGGTCCGTCGCTCACGACCCGCGACGCCGTTCCCGGCAAGGGTCCGGCGGTCCTGCACACCGAGCACGGCACCTTCGGCGTGGTCATCTCCTGGGAGGTGTTCTTCGGCGACCGGGCCCGGGCGGCGATCCGCGACGGCGGCCAGATCCTCCTCAACCCGACGAACGGATCGACCTATTCGGGCACCCTCGTGCAGACCCAACAGGTCGCGGCGAGTCGCCTGCGGGCACTCGAGACGGGACGCTGGGTGGTGCAGGTCGCGCCGACGGGCTTCAGCGCGGTCATCGATCCCGAAGGGGTCGTCCACCAGCGCTCGGGCATCTCCGAGGCCGACGTGCTCGAGGCGAGCGTGCCACGCCGGAAGGGTTCCACGGTCGCCACCCGGGTCGGCAACATCCCCTACCTCGCGCTCGCCGTCGCGTCGGTGCTCGCCGGGTGGTGGTGGTCGCGCCGCGGACGCGATCGCCGACCGGGCCGCCCCGAGCCCGATCCGGACCACGCGCCGACCCACGCCGGCCACCCACCGGCGACCACCTCCACTTGACCGCACGGTCAGCCATTGGGGATGCTTGAGCCTTCATGTCTGCCCACCCTGGGAATCCCGCACCCGTGATCGCCGCCTGATGACGGCCGACGACCGCCCCTTGCGCGTCGCGCTGTTGGCCTACCGGGGCAAACCCCACGTGGGGGGCCAGGGAATCTACATCCGCCACCTGTCGAAGGCGCTGGTCGACGCCGGCCATCACGTCGAGGTGCTCGGCGGCCCGCCGTACCCGGTGCTCGACGACCGCGTGCGACTCGTCGAGCTTCCGAGTCTCGAGATCTACAACGACCACTTCCCCATGCGCATGCCCGGGATGTGGGAGCTGAAGAACTGGACCGACTGGGTCGAGGTCGCGAGCTTCTCCAACGGGACGTTCCCCGAACCGCTCGCGTTCTCGCTGCGCGCCTGGGACCACCTGCGGCACCGCACGGGCGAGTTCGACCTGGTGCACGACAACCAGACCCTCGGCTACGGCCTGCTCGGCATCCAACGCGACTTCCCGCTCATCGCAACGATCCACCATCCCATCACCGTTGACCGGCGGCTCGAACTCGGGCAGGTCGACGGATGGTACCGACGGCTCTCGGTGCGTCGCTGGTACGCCTTCACCCGGATGCAGACCCAGGTCGCCAAACGCCTGCCGCGGGTGATGACGGTCTCGGAGAACTCGTTCGCCGACATCGTGCGCGACCACAAGGTCGACCCGGCCCGGATGCACGTCGTGCCCGTCGGCGTCGATCCGGATCTGTTCCGTCCGATGCCCGAGGTGGCCCGACGTCCCGGCCACCTGGTGACCACCGCGTCGGCGGATTCGGCGATGAAGGGCCTCACGTACCTGCTCGACGCCGTCGCCAAGCTCCGGACCGAGCGCGACGACGTGCACCTCACCGTGATCGGCCGCAAGAAGGAAGGTGGCACCACCGCCCGCAAGATCACCGACCTCGGGTTGGAGTCGCACATCTCCTGGGTGTCGGGTGTGCCCGACGAGCGCATCGTCGAGCTGTACGCCGAAGCCCAGGTGGCGGTCGTACCGTCGCTGTACGAAGGGTTCTCGCTGCCGGCGATCGAAGCGATGGCGTGTGGGATCCCGGTCGTGGCGACCACCGGCGGCGCGCTGCCCGAGGTCGTCGGCAACGACGGCGAAACGGCGTTGTGCGTGCCACCCGGCGATGCCGAGGCCCTCACCGTGGCCCTACGTGACGCGCTCGCGGACCAGACGCTGCGCGACCGCATCGGCGCCGCCGGGCGTGCACGGGTCGCCGAGCACTGGAGCTGGCAGCGCACCGCGGCCCGCACCATCGAGCAGTACCGTGCGCTGCTCGCCGATCATCAGCCGGTCAGGAGCGCACGGTGCTGACCGTCGACTACGACCGTCTCGGCCTGCGTGCCGGGGACCGACTGCTCGATCTGGGGTGTGGCGCGGGCCGCCACGCCTTCGAGGCGTACCGACGCGGCGCACGGGTCGTGGCGCTCGACTACGCGTTCGGCGAGCTGCCCGAGGTACTCGGTCTGCTCGCTGCCATGCAGGCCGAGGGCGAGGGAGCCGGCTCCTCGAGCGGCGTGGCCGTGAACGGTGACGCCTGCAACCTCGGCATCGCGGACGACAGCTTCGACCGGATCATCGCATCGGAGGTGTTCGAGCACGTTCCCGACGACGCCGCGGCCTTCGCGGAACTGACCCGCGTACTGCGTCCGGGTGGGGTCATGGCGGTCACGGTGCCGTCGTGGTTTCCCGAGAAGATCTGCTGGGCGCTGTCCGACGAGTACCACGCGCCGTTCGTCGAGGGTGGCCACGTCCGGGTCTACGACGAGGCCACCTTGCGCAGCCGCATGCGCGACGCCGGCCTGGAACCGCTCGGCTCCCACCGCGCCCATGCGCTGCACTCGCCGTACTGGTGGTTGCGCTGCGCCGTGGGACCGGCCAACGACGACCACCCGCTCGTCCGGGCGTACCACCAGGTGCTGGTGTGGGATCTCTCGGGCACGCCGGTGATCTCGAACGTGACCCGAACGACCGAGCAGCTCTTGAACCCCGTCCTGGGCAAGAGCCTCGTCGTGTACGCTCGAAAACCGCCCCGCCGAGCCGCCGTGGGACGCGAATCCCGCGGTCACGGATCCGGCGCGCACGACGAGCACGAAGCGAGGATCGGTGCCTGACTCTCCAGCAGACGACTCCGTGCCCGGGATCGGTCACGATCCGGTCGCGCCTCCGGTTCCGTACGTCGAGGGGGTCATCTCCGACGTCCAGGTGGCCGCCACGAGTGCGGCGATCGTCGACTGGCAGCTCGACTCCGGCATGATCCCGTGGTTCCCCGGTGGTCACGCCGACCCCTGGAACCACGTGGAAGCGGCCATGGCCCTGGCGATCGCCGGTTTCCGGGCCGAGGCGGAACTCGCCTACGGCTGGCTCGCCGCCCAGCAGCGCCCCGACGGGGCGTGGCACCAGTACTACCTCGCGGAGGGCATCGAGCAGGACAAGCTCGACGCGAACGTGTGCGCGTACGTGGCCGCCGGCATCTGGCACCACTGGCTGTTGTTCGAGGATCGCGCGTACATCTCCCAGGCCTGGCCGATGGTGGAGCGGGCAATCGATTTCGTGCTCGACCTGCAGACACCGCGGGGCGAGATCCTGTGGGCCCGCCATGCGGACGGGACGCCGTGGTCGTTCGCCCTGTTGACCGGCTCCTCGAGCATCTTCCATTCGCTGCGGTGCGCGATAGCGATCGCCGAACTGCTCGGCCACGAGCGTCCCGACTGGGAGCTGTCCGCGGAGCGTCTGGGCCAGGTCATCGCGCATATCCCCGACGCGTTCGCGCCGAAGCACCGTTGGGCGATGGACTGGTACTACCCGGTGCTCTCGGGCGCGCTCAGCGGTGACGCGGCCGAAGAGCGCATCGCCGCCCGCTGGGACACCTTCGTGATGGAGGGACGCGGGATCCGTTGCGTGTCGGACCGTCCCTGGGTGACGGTCGCCGAGACCTGTGAATGCGCCATCGCCTGTGCGACCATGGGCGACACGGACCGGGCGCACGAACTGTTCGCGTGGGCCCAGCAGTACCGGGTCGACGGGGGGCGTTACTGGACGGGCACCGTCTATCCCGACCAGACCCACTTCCCGGCCGACGAACAATCGACCTACACCGCCGCCGCCGTGGTGCTCGCCGCTGACGCCATCGCGCGCCCCACTCGGGCGTCGTCGTTGTTCGCCGAACCCGATACCGTGCTGCCACGCGTCACGGTCGAATCGCTCTGGGACGCGCGGATCGACCGGGACTGAACCCACCTGCGACCGCCGTGGCACGCCATGGGGTTTTCGACGACCTGCACTAGGGTGGCCGGTATGGATGGACCTCGGCGCACCCCACGGATCGGCAACCAGTCGACGCGCACCGGTTTGGCGGCCCGCATCTCGCAGGCGCAACGAGATGACCGGCGACGCGACGAAGTGGTGACCTCCCGAGGTGCCGACGAGTTGCTCGCCCGGGCACGCGAGGCGGACACCGGCGACGAGGGGCCGGACGAATCGACGCTCGCGGACATCCATTCACTGCTCCGCGACGTCTGAGGGTGCTCACCCACGTCCGCCGTTGAGCCGACCGACGCCCGGGTCGGACGACGGCGATGAAGCGCGACTCGGCCATCGGACGGTTCGTCGAGCGGCGGCCGTGGCTGCGGATGCCCATCGAGGTGGTCACCCGCACGACCGAACTGAACGGGGGCTACGCCGCGAACGCGGTCACCCTGATCACGTTCATCTCGTTGTTCCCGCTCCTGCTCGTGGTCGTCTCGGCGATCGGGTTGCTGACCGGGTCGAATCCCCGTCTGTCGGGCGAGGTCGTCGATTTCCTCGGGTTGACCGGCAATGCGGCGAAGACGATGACCGACACCCTGGACCGTGCCCGTCAGAGTGGCGCCACGGGGTCGATCATCGGACTGGCCGGCATGGTGTGGTCGGGGCTGAGCCTGGTCGGTGCGTTACGGCTCGTGGTGAACCTGCCCCAGGGGGTCACGGTCAGGGGCCTCCGTGCGCGCATCGTCGGGATCCCGTGGCTGGTGGGAGCCGGCGTGATCCTGGGGTTGTCGCTCGCGCTGTCGACCGTGTTGAACTGGCTACCGGGCTGGACGGCGCCCCTCGCGGTGGTGGTGAGCCTGACGGTCGGCGTGGCGCTGTTCGTCTGGACGTTCTGGTATCTCGCTGCCGAACGGCCCCCACCGCGGCACCTGCTGCCCGGCGCGGTCGTCGCCGCGGTCGGATTCGAGATCCTCAAGGCGCTCGGGACGATCGTGCTGCCCCGTCTCGTGGCGAACTCGTCGGCGACCTACGGCGCGCTGGGGACGGTCTTCGCGATCCTCGCGTGGCTGTTGATCTTCAGTCGGATCCTGGTCTATTCGGTGGTGGTGAACGCCGTCTGGGCCGACCGCCGGGGGCGGTCGCCGGCCGATGGTGCAATGGGAGACTCAGCCGACGACGCGCCGCAGGACCCGTAGCGACCCGACGGCCTGCTCGTCGGTGAAGCGTTCCGATCCGAGGGCCCGCTGGTAGATCTCGAAAGGTGGTCGGCCGCCGTCGGCGGGGTTCTCGAACACGTCGTGGATGCACAGCAGTCCACCGGGCGCGATCTTGGGGGTCCACATCTCGTAGTCGGTGTGCGCGGGTTCCGCCCCGTGTCCGCCGTCGATGAACACCAGTGCCACCGGCGTCGACCAGTGGGAGGCGACCACGGCGGAGTCGCCGACGACGGCGATCACCGACGCTTCGAGCCCCGCGTCGGCGATCGTGCGGCGGAAGACGCCGAGCGTGTCCATCCGGCCGTCGGTCGGGTCGACCAGGTCGGGGTCGTGGTGCTCCCAGCCGGCCTGGTTCTCCTCCGAGCCGCGGTGATGGTCGACCGTGAACAGGACGGTCCCGGCCGCTTCGGCTGCGGAGCCGAGCCAGATCGACGACTTGCCGCAGTAGGTGCCGATCTCGACCAGCGGCGCTCCGGGAACCGAGCGCGCCGCGGCCGTCCCGGCCGCGAAGAGCGCGTCGCCTTCGTCGGTGGGCATGAAGCCCCGTGCCGCCACAGCCCTGGCGCGCCGGTCGTCCGACAACGCGACGTTCGCCGCGGGCGTCGGATCGCTCACCACGTCTCCGCGTCGCGGCGCACCGCGGCGACGGCGGTGGCTGCATCGGCGCCCACACCATTCCCGGCGTCGGCGTGCTCGATGCGGGCGCCGGTCGCGTCGTGGCGGTCGTGGGCGTGGCCGACGTGCGGCTTGAACGAGATCTTGTCGAGCACGAAGAACTGGACGAGCCACAGGATGCCGAACCCGACGGCATTGGCGGCGTTGATCTGGAGCTGCTGGAACGCCGTCGGACGCTGGCCCACCGGCACGTTCTGCCAGAGGGCGACCAGCCCGACGAGCAGCGTCGACAGCAACAGTCCGGCGAACGAGAAGGCCCAGAACGGGGCGACCTCCTTGCCCAGGTTGCTGCGACCACGCTTCTGCCACACCCAGGCACGGTTCATGTAGTAGCTGACGGGGGTGGCGACACCCACGGCGACGATGTTCGACACCGAGGCGCGCCAGCCGACGAGGCCGTGGAGCACGGCCAGCGTGACCTGCGTGATGACGGTCGCGACCCCCGAGACCACCGCGTAGAGCAGGAACCGCTTGCCCAGGTGCCGACGCGCGAGAGCGGCGGCGCGGGCGACGGGCGACATCGGAGCAATCGTACAGGCCGCCGCCCGGCGAGCGGTCACCCGCGTACGGTAGGAATCGCCCCGTGACCCGGCACCTCAGGCGCCTTCGGGGACCTCGTCGTCGACATCGGACAGTTCGAAATCGGGCAGGTGCTGCTGTGTGCCGAAGAGCAGTTTGTCGAGCACGAAGAACTTCGCCACCCACAGGATGCCGAACCCGCCCACGTTGCCCACCATGACCCGGAAGGTGTCCATCGCCGAAGCCGATTCGCCGGGTTTCAGGTCGGGGCCGATCCAGGCGACGAGCAGCGACGAGAACACCAGGCCGGCGAACGAGAACGCCCAGAACGGGATCACCTCCTTGGTGAGGTGGTTCTTGCCGTGTTTGCCCCACACCCAGGCCCGGTTCAGCAGGTACGCGGGGATCGACGAGATCGCGACGGCGATGAAGTTGGTGAGCACGTCGGGGACGCCGAACCCGCGGGTGAGGATGATGATGCAGATCTGGCTGACGGTCATCCCGATGACCGACACCATCGAGTACTTGATCCACTTGCGTCCGGCGTCGGACCGGGCGAACGCGATCGCCCCTTTTGCACTCACGGCCACGCGGGCAGGCTA